>JAYUWU010000140.1:0-32139 GCA_043753365.1 Gemmatimonadaceae bacterium
CGCCATGGGCACCAGCATACAACGCTTCAACCTGACCCCCGAAGACTTCGGCGGGAAATCGCTCGAGGGGTGCAACGACAACCTCGTTCTCACCCGACCCGACGTCATTCAGGCAATCCACGAGTCCTTCCTCGCAGTTGGGTGCGATGTCGTCGAGACCTGCACGTTCCAGAGTACGCCCCGCCGACTCGAGGAATGGGGTCTGGGGGACAAGGTCCGCGAGATCAACGTTGCCGCCGCTCAAGTGGCACGGCGGGCTGCGGACAAGTTCAGCACCCCGGAAAAACCGCGATTCGTAGCCGCCTCGATGGGCCCTACCGGCATGCTTCCCTCGAGCTCAGACCCCGCACTCGGCGACATCACCTTCGAAGAGCTCGCACGGAATTTCCACGACCAGGCCCAATACCTCATAGAAGGCGGCGTCGACCTCCTCCTGATCGAGACGTCACAGGATATTCTCGAAGTGAAGGCGGCGGTCGCTGGAATCGAGCAGCTGTTCACGGAAATCGGGCGGCGAATTCCGATCCAGGCTCAGGTCACGCTCGACATCTCCGGCCGCATGCTCCTCGGCACCGACATCGCCAGCGCGATGACTACGCTCGAAGCGCTGAACGTCGATGTGATCGGGCTCAACTGCTCGACGGGTCCCGAGCACATGCGCGAACCGATCAGGTATCTCTCGGAGCACGCGAACCTGCCGCTCTCGGTCATCCCAAATGCAGGATTGCCCATCAACACAGGCATTGGCGAAGCCGTGTATCCGCTCGAGCCTGCGCCGATGGCCGAAGCGCTCGCCGAGTTCGTGAATGACTTCGGTGTGCGAATCGTTGGCGGGTGTTGCGGAACGACGCCCGAGCACCTGGAGGCGGTTGTCAGCGCGGTGAAAGCAGTGGAAGAAAAGCGCCGCACCGTCGGCCCCCGGGCCGAAGTTTGGCGAAACGGCCAGCGTGCACGTCATCACAAGGTTCCGCGCGTAAGCTCCGCGATGCGCGCGATCACGCTGCACCAGGATCCGCCGCCACTCCTCGTTGGTGAACGCGTAAACTCGCAGGGATCGCGAAAGGTCAAGCGTCTCCTCCTGGCCGACGACTACGAGGGAATCCTCGAAGTCGCGCGCGATCAGGTCGACTCGGGCGCGCACGTTCTCGATGTATGCGTAGCCTTGACGGAAAGAGCCGATGAGGCCGAGCAGATGTCGAAGGTAGTGAAACTGCTTTCGATGTCAGTCGAGACTCCGCTCGTCATCGACTCGACCGAAGCCAACGTCATCGAGGCAGCGCTCGAGCACATCCCCGGCCGCGGAATCGTCAACTCCATCAACATGGAGAACGGTCGGAAACGCATCGACTCAGTCGTCCCGCTCGTGAAAAAACACGGCGCGGCGGTTATCGCGCTCACGATCGATGAAGTGGGAATGGCGAAGACCCGCGAGCGGAAGCTCGAGGTCGCAAAGGCCATCTATACTATAGTAGTAGACGAGTACGGGCTCGCACCCGAAGACATCATCTACGACTGCCTCACATTCACCCTCGCCACCGGCGACGCTGAATGGATCGACTCGGCCCACGAGACAATCGAGGGCATAAGGCTCATCAAGCGCGAGCTACCTGGGGTCTCGACGATCCTTGGCGTGTCGAATGTGAGCTTCGGATTAACTCCCGAGGCAAGAGCAGTGCTCAACTCGGTGTTCCTGCATCACTGCGTCGCGGCAGGACTCGACGCAGCGATCGTCAATCCGGCCCATATCACGCCGTACGCCGAGATCTCGACTGAGGAGCGCGAGCTGGCGAACGATCTCGTTTTCAATAAAAGTCCTGACGCGCTCCAGAAATACATCGAGCATTATTCCAACACCGAGTCATCAGAGAAGGCGGAGGGTGCAGAAAAAGCAGACCCGACAGCAGGGATGACTCCGGACCAGAAGATTCACTGGATGATCCTTCACCGGAAGAAAGAGGGAGTCGAGGATGTGCTCGACGCTGCAGGCGTCAGGGAGAATCCGGTAAGAGTCCTCAACGAAGTCCTCCTTCCAGCGATGAAGGAAGTCGGCGACAAGTTCGGCGCGGGTGAGCTCATCCTTCCGTTCGTCCTCCAGTCAGCGGAAGCAATGAAGAAGGCAGTGAAACACCTCGAGCAATTCCTCGAAAAAGCCGAAGGCTACACGAAAGGAAAGGTCGTTCTCGCCACCGTGTACGGTGACGTGCATGATATCGGCAAATCCCTCGTCAACACGATCCTCTCCAACAACGGCTACACTGTCTTCGACCTCGGCAAACAAGTGCCGGTCAACACAATCCTGGAGAAGGCGGCAGAAGTCGGGGCCGATGCGATAGGACTTTCCGCATTGCTTGTATCGACAAGCAAGCAGATGCCCCTCGCAGTGAAGGAACTCGACAAGCGCGGAATGAAAATCCCGGTCCTGATCGGCGGCGCTGCGATTAACCGACGGTTCGGGCGACGCGCGCTCTTCGTCGAGGACGAACGCGCATACGACTCTGGCGTCTTCTACTGCAAGGACGCCTTTGAAGGCCTCGAGACGATGGACAAGCTCCAGGATCCAGATCGCCGCACGCAATTCGTGAGCAAGAATCTCGACGATGCGCGCAACGATGTATTCCTGAAAACTGCCGTCGGCAAGGACATTGGCTCAGGCGATGACGCGGGTGTCCGTAGCGATGTATCCGCGACGAACCCCGTTCCGCAGCCGCCCTTCTGGGGAACGCGCGTCCTCCGCGACATTCCTGCCGACGAAGTGTTCGACCTCCTCGATCTCGACGAGCTCTATCGTCTCCAGTGGGGTGCACGCGGATCGGGCGATCAGTACAACCAGACTGTGAAGAACGAGTTCGAGCCAGCGCTCGCCCGCCTGAAGAAAGACTCGCAGGACAACGGATGGATCAAGCCACAAGCCATCTACGGCTATTTCCCCGCCCAGTCACTCGGCAACGACGTGATCATCTACGATCCCGCCGCCTACTCGAGTGACGGTGGAAGCCTTCGCGAGATCGCGCGCTTCCATTTCCCGAGAATGATCGGAAGAGAGCGCCTTTGTCTCGCCGACTATATACGGCCAGTCGACTCGGACCAGGTCGACGTCGTTCCGCTCCAGATCGTCACCGTCGGTAACGAAGCGACGAAGCATTTCGAGAAAGTTCAGGCTGCGAACGAGTACACTGAAGCCTTCTATTCACATGGCTTAAGCGTCGAAGCTGCCGAGGCGGTGGCTGAGTGGATGCATCGCCGCATAAAGAGCGAGCTGGGTATCGAAGGCGCCCACCGGTACGAGGATGGAACACCCGCCACAGGGGGTAAGCGCTACTCCTGGGGATATGGAGCCTGTCCGGATCTCGACGATCACGCTACCGTATTCAAGCTGCTCCCCGCACAGGAGGCTCTGGGTATGGATCTTACTGAATCGTTCCAGCTGCTGCCCGAACAATCGACGGCCGCGATAATCATCCATCACCCTGAAGCGAAGTACTATGCAGTCAGGGGCGTGGCGGGCGAAGCCGGCCCTGAAGAACCGTTGAAGCAGGCCGCCGCAGGTGAAGTCTCACTCGCTGAAGCGAGGATAGACTCATGAAGCTTCCTCCACGCAAAGTTGCGATCACGCGGATCGAGGCGTTCAGCGATGGAATGATCGCATTCGCTGCGACCTTGCTCGTAGTCAGTCTCGACGCGCCACGAACATATGACGAGCTGATCAACAACATCTACGGGTTTGTCCCCTTCGGGATCAGCTTCGCGGCGCTGTTCTATATGTGGTTCGTGCACACAATCCTGTTTCGTCGTTATCCGCTTTCCGACGGCGTTTCCATCATGCTGAATGGAGCGTGGCTTTTCACGATTTTGTTCTACGTGTATCCGCTCAAGTTCATGGCGAGCTCGTTCGTGTCGCTGTTTACGCGAAAGGCTGGCGCAACCGTTACGTCCTGGGAGCAGCTGCAGAGCCTGTTCATCATCTATGCTGCTGGGTGGATAGTCGTATTCATCATCGTCGCTGCACTGTATCGGCGCGCATACACGACCCGCGAAGTTCTCAGGCTCACCCCTGTGGAAGCATATGACGCAGTGACATGGAGCCGGCATTACCTGGGATTTGTAGCGGCGGGTATCCTGTCCATCCTGGTCGCGCTCTCGGGAGTCGGAGTCAGCTTTGGACTGCCGGGAATCGCCTACGTTTCGATCGGACTGTTCGCGTACTTCAACTCGAAGAACCGCGAGCCGGGGCGTGAGCAGCTCGCGACCAAAATTGGTGAACATCCCCAGCTTGCCGATACGATGGCTATCGACGCCTCGATGATACGCGACGCGCTCAGATGACCGACCGGAGTCACCTGCTCAAGCGGTTGCTGGATCCGCAGGAAGTCCTCGTATTCGATGGTGCGATGGGGACTCAGCTATACGCGAAAGGCGTCTTCATCAATCAGTGCTACGATGAATTGAACGTTCGTGCGCCCGACCTCGTGCGTGAAGTGCATCGCTCGTATGTAAAGTCGGGAGCGGAGATCATCGAGACGAACACGTTCGGCGCAAGCCGTACCAAGCTCGCGCCATACGGTCTCGAATCCCAGGTCCACGCGATCAACAAGGCAGCGGCCTCGATCGCGCGCGAGGAAGCTGGCGATAACGTTCTCGTCGCAGGAGCGGTTGGTCCGCTGGGAGTGCGGCTCGAGCCCTACGGGCCAACATCGCTCGACGAAGCGCGAGAAATATTCGCCGAGCAGATGACGGGCCTCAAGGACGGCGGTGCTGACTTCTTCCTGATCGAGACTTTCGCGGATGTTGCTGAGATGGAGCAGGCGATCCTCGCAGCACGCGAGGTCGACTCGACGATGCCCGTGATGGCCCAGATGACAATCGGAACCGACTGCCTCACTCCATATGGTGCGTCGGCCGAGGATATTGCCAAGTCGCTGGATGCGTTTGGGGCGGACATCATCGGGCTCAACTGCTCAGTCGGACCGCAGATCATCCTCGATGCAATCGAGCGCATGATCAAGGTCACCAGGAAGAAACTTGTCGCGCAGCCGAACGCTGGAATGCCCCGTGAGGTTGGCGGCCGCAGCATGTACATGGCGAGCCCTGAGTACATGGCGACATACGCAGCGCACCTCGTTCGTGCGGGCGCGAAGATTGTCGGCGGGTGCTGTGGAACGACGCCAGAGCACATCGCGGCGATGGTCGAGGGAATTCGACCGCTGACTCCGAGGCAGCCGCGTGTAAGTGGCCGCCCACGCGCAGGCACTCACGACACTCCCGAGGTTCCTCACGACAAGCCCGTTGAGCCGACGCCATTTGCCGAGAGGTCGAAATGGGCTGGCAAGATCGCTCGTGGTGAGTTCGTGACATCGGTCGAGATCGTGCCGCCGCGCGGCGTCGATGCATCGAAAATGATTCGCGACACTCGCGCCTTGAAGGAAGCGGGAGTAGACGCTGTCAACGTTCCCGATGGTCCCCGCGCGCAAAGCAGGATGGGAGCACTGCTTACGAGTCTCCTGATCGAGCAGCAGGTCGGCATCGAAACTGTCACTCACTACTGCTGCCGAGACCGCAACCTCCTCGGTATGCTCTCCGACCTGCTGGGTGCTTCGGCGATCGGACTCCGCAACATGCTTATCATCACCGGTGATCCGCCGAAGATGGGTCCGTATCCGAACGCGACAGCGGTGTTCGACATCGATGCGATCGGTCTGACAAATCTCGTCAACAACCTGAATCACGGTCTGGATCCAGGCGGCAACGCCATTGGCGCTCCGACTTGTTTTGCGATCGGTGTGGGAGTGAATCCTGGCGCGATCGACCTCGAGCATGAGCTTCGACGTTTTACATGGAAGGTCGAGGCGGGTGCCGAGTATGCGATTACGCAGCCGGTGTTCGATGTGGAGCAGCTCGAGGCGTTTCTCGCGAAGCTCGATTCGAACCGCATTCCCATCATTGCAGGGATCTGGCCGCTCGTGTCACATCGTAACGCAGAGTTTCTGGCGAACGAGGTTCCGGGTGTGACAGTGCCCGCTCACATCATCGAGCGTATGCGGCTGGCGAACGAGAAGTCGAAGGAGCACGGTGTGCAGGAGGGTATTGCGATCGCGCGTGAGATGCTCGAGCGCGTTCGGCCATCAGTCCAGGGTGTGCAGGTGTCCGCACCGTTCGGAAAGGTGGAGCTCGCGCTTGAGGTTTTCCGGGATTTGTTGGTTCCTGCCGCAGGACATTAAAAGCGGATTTTTAACGCGAAGAACGCGAAGGGGCGCGAAGAAAACCAGGGGGTTGAGGGAACTGCGGAAAAGTCGGGAAAGGCGGCATTACGGTGTGGTTGGCCGCGTATCGATGATCGGTGCAATCGGGGGGGGGCGGTTTCCTTACTCCGTATGCTATCACAGGGACGTCGACGAGCCGCTGAAGACATCCACGATGACCCACTAAGTCATCAGGTTATTGGTTGCGCGATCAAAGTTCATCGGGCATTAGGCTCCGGACTCCTTGAGTCCGCATATGAGTCCTGCCTATGCTACGAGCTAGCCAAGGGTGGGCTCGTCGTCGTGAGGCAGGTGCTCCTACCGGTCACGTACGACGGAATGAAGATCGGCGCCGGCTACAAGCCCGACATAATCATCAACAACGAGCTGCTGATCGAATTGAAGACAGTCGCCCAACTGCTTCCGATTCACGACGCGCAAATCTTGACGTACCTCCGTCTTTCCGGCATCGAGCGCGGCCTGCTCATGAACTTCCATTCTCAGCCACTTGTGAAGGGGATCAAACGATTCGCCCTTTCCCGCATTTCCCCCTGATCCCTTCCGCCCTTCTTCGCGCCCCTTCGCGTTCTTCGCGTTTCAGGTCGGTGTGCCTTTGAGGCTAAGGAGCCTTGGGCAGCGTCAGCGTAAAAACACTGCCTTCGCCAACCTTGCTCGCGAGCGTCAGCTCACCGCCCATCCCCCGAGCGAGATCGCGGCTGATCGCGAGCCCCAGCCCGATCCCCTCCTGTGTTCGAGTGAAGCTCGCATCCACCTGCACGAACGGCTCGAAAACACGCGCGAGTTGCTCTTCGGCGATTCCGCGACCCGTATCCGTCACGTCTATCTCTACAGTTTCCCCCTTGTCGCGACAGGCGATGTCGATGCGACCACCGGTCGGGGTGAATTTCACCGCGTTGGTCAGAAGGTTGAGCAGGATCTGCTGAAGCTTCTCTCCATCCGCGCGAACCGCGAGCCCACCGTCACACAGAGACGATGAGAGTGTCAGCTCCTTCGCCTTTACCTGCGGCTCGACCAGCGCCTCACACGACGTCAAGGCGTCGGAGAGAAGGATGTCGTCGATGTCGTATTGCAGGACGCCAGCCTCTACCCGCGTGTAGTTCAACACTCCGTTGATGAGTCCAAGGAGGTGACGCTGGCTGCGCTGAATCCGGTCGATCGCCCCAAGCTGCTCGGAAGTTACCTGGCCGAGCACACCCATTTCGAGGAGCTCCGAATAACCCCCGATTGCGTTGAGCGGAGTACGAAGCTCATGGCTCATGATCGCGAGGAATTCACTTTTCGCGCGGTTGGCCTGCTCCGCCATCTCTCGCGCATGTTCGACTTCGCGTCGCGTGAGAACGTGCTGCGTCACGTCGTATCCGTGGGCGATGACTCCGGAGCGAGTCCCATCCGCTTCAACGAGCGGCAGATAGGTGAAGTCGAGATAGTGATCCGTCAACGCCGATCCGGGCTCAGTGTTGAGCTGCACGATCACCTCCTGCCCGATGAACGGCTTTCCTGTTTCGAGAACTTCGTCGAGCAGCTCCACGAATACCTGTCCGACGATTTCCGGAAGCGCTTCCGCGACACCCTTTCCAAGCAGATCACGATGTCCGACGAGTTGCTTGTAACTGGCGTTCGCGAGCTCGAAAACGTGGCTTGAACCGCGCATGACGGCGAGAAACGCAGGTGCATGCTGGAACACGTACGATAGACGCTGGCGCTCTGTCTCGAGCTCGCGCAACAAGCGCTCGTGTTCGTTAGCCGCTACGACTCGCGCCGTTGTCTCCTGCACCACCACCAGCACACCAGCGATTAACCCGTCGTCATCGCGAACCGGGCTGTAACCGTAGGTCCAGTAGACATCCTCGACCTTGCCGTTCCGCTCGATCGGCACGAGTTGATCCTCGTGCCATGTTGCCTCGCCGCGCTGGAGGACGCCTTCGATCTGCGGACCGATGATCGGCCAGATCTCCTCCCAATGTTCGTGTCCCCGTGCGCCCAATGCGGCGATGTCGCGCCCCGTGGTGCCGAAGCTTGGTTTGTAGCCATCGTTGTAAATCTGCGTGAGCTCAGGTCCCCACCACAGGAACATCGGGTGGCGCGACGACAGCATCGTGGCGACGATGGTTCGGAAACTCTGGGACCACTGCTCGATTGGGCCCAGCGCGGTCTTCGACCAGTCGAAGGCGCGGCACCGCGCGGCCATCTCGCTGTTGCCCGGGAAGACTTCATTGCTCGAAATCACAGAGCGAATCTGCATGTCCCGCCCGGGCGTTGTCCACGAGCAGGGCATCGGGACAGCGCAAAACCTATGGGGAGCGGATTTGGCGGATTGAGCGGATCTGACGGATCTGTAGCGAGCGACGCTCTCGCCGTAAAACGGATGCGCTTTATCCGTCCGATCCGCTCCATCCGCCAAATCCGCTCCCCATAGGTTTCTGTATCAAATCAGCTTAATCAAGAAATTGAACACTAACCCCAGCATTCACCTTCACCGCTCCATCGACATTCCCATTGGCGGTCAGAGCACGAATACGCAGCAAGCCGGTTCCTGTCGAAGCCTGATCGGCAGCGACCCCTGCACCACCGTTGTCCGACGACGTAGCCCGAAACACATCCGCCACTACGTTTCCGTCGCCGTTCTCATCAAACTCGATCCCGTCGCCGGTGTTGCCCACCGCGACTGCATTCTCGATCGTCGCCGTCAGGTTTCCACCTTCGTCCTCGCGAACGAGGATTCCTGCCAGCTCGTCGCCCCCAATGCCGACATTGTCGGACGACACGGGCTTGATGATCTGCGCAAACACATTGCCCTCACCCTTCTCGCGGATCTTGAGGCCGGCATCGGCTCCTCCGCTCCCACCATTGCGCAGCGTCGTGACCGACTGAAGCAGCGCGATGATGTCGCCGCCCCCCCTGGGAGCGTCATCGTCCTCCTCGAATTCGATGCCCTCCTGACTGTTCCCGGAGGCCTCGACTTTGTTCATGAACACGCGAAGATCACCCGCCTGGTTTTCGTTGAGATCGACACCCTGCTCATAGTTGTCGTTGACAATGACCTGATTGAACCGGGCATCGATGTCGCCGTCACCAGCCTCATCTACGTCGATTCCATCATCGTAATCAGCAGCCGTGAACGCCCCGTTTCGATTCAGCTGAGAATGTTCGACTGTGAACACCGCGCTGCCGTCTCCTCTTTCGTCGAGCTCGATCCCATCGCCGCCATTCCCGAGGACCTTTGTGTGGACGATCACGGCATCGATTCCTCCGATCCCGCCCTCGTTGACACGCAACCCATCCTGGTCGATGCGCGTGAAGCCATTGTCCTCGAAGGTGCTGCCGCTGATTCGTACGCGTAGCGATGCATCCGAGCCATCTGGCGAGTCCGATTCCTCATCGATCAGGTAGCCCGACTGGTCGTTGATCAGCGCACCGTGAAGCCCGTTGTCGCGAACGACCACATCCTGGAAGGTCACCGCGACAATTCCCGTCTCCGTTGAGGGAACGAGAACCTTGATCCCGACACCGGGCGCGTTTCGCACGGTCAGGCGGCGCACCGTCAGGTCCCCACCACCATCTGCCACCAATGCGTCATCACCTGCAGCCAGGCTGACGCCGGATATCTCATTGAGGCTGCCATTGATATCGAGTGCCTGCGAACCCGTGTAAGTCACTGGCTCACTGAGAACTATCACTCCGAGACCCTTGTCAAACTTGATAGAGGTTACGGATACATCGTTGTTCGCCTCTTCGATTGCAGCGCGGAATGATCCCGCACCGGCGTCCGCGTTGTTCGTAACCTTGACCGACCCGTCGACTCCTACCACTGATGCAACGCCACGAATATCCATGGAGGAGGGCGCAACGGGACCTTCCGAACAAGCCGCCAGAACGAAGCATACTGCAGCCAGCACAAGAACCGTGGGAACGAATTTGCTCAAGCGTTGCACGAACGTCCTCCTTGAACACTGCGTGACTTGGCGATGGCGGAGTGCCATCGTGAGCCGGAACAGGTAACAACGGCATTCGACTTCGCGATCACGGCCGTGTAACGGCGCGGTCACTGCACCGCTCGCGTCGGTTTTTGCACTGCCATACGGCAACCGGCACGTTAGATTTTTGCCCATGTTCGAACCTGGTAGTGGGAACGCGGCAGAACTGGCTGCGGCCCTCTCAAAGCGCTACACGGTCGAGCGCGAGCTTGGACGTGGAGGAATGGGCATTGTTTATCTCGCCCGAGATCTGACGCTCGACAGGCAAGTAGCTCTGAAAGTTCTGCCTGCGGAGCTCGCCGAACGCCCGGATATCCGGGAGCGTTTCCTGCGCGAGGCAAAAACTGCAGCGCATCTTTCGCATCCGAACATCGTTCCCATCTACCACGCTGATGAGATCGATGGACACGCATTCTTCGCAATGGCGTTCGTCGAAGGAGAAAGTCTCGCACAAAGACTGAACGCCAGAGGCCCGCTGCCGCCTGTAGATGCGGTCCGATATCTCCGCGAAGTCGCATGGGCACTCGCTTACGCGCACGCGCGGGGCGTGATTCACCGTGACATCAAGCCGGAGAACATTCTCATCGAGCGAGAGTCCGGCCGCGCCCTCGTTACGGACTTCGGTATCGCCCGTGACGGCCGGCAGGAAGGTTTGACGGTTACCGGAAACGTACTCGGCACCGTCCACTACATGAGCCCGGAACAGGCCGCTGGCGATTTCCTCGATGGCCGGAGCGATCTCTATGCGCTTGGCGTTGTCGGGTATTACATCCTGAGTGGCGTCTTCCCGTTCGACTCCGAATCCGCATCAGCGATCCTCGTGGCGCACGTCACTCGCGATGCGCCACCGCTTTCATCGGTGGCGCCATCGGTGCCACTCGACCTGGCGTCTGTAATCGACCGGGCTCTCTGCAAGGATCCAATCGACAGGTATCCCTCCGGAGAAGATTTCGCTGAAGCACTTGATGACGCGCTCGCCGCTGCGAAAGCTGAAATCGGCGCGATGGCGGGGACTGCGGACGTTGTTCTCTCGGAGCGTCAAGCCGGATTATTGTGGCGGCGCGCGGCGCAGCTTCAGGCCGATGCGCTACAGCGGCTCGATGAATCGAGCATGACTCCATCGCTAACGTCCACAGCATCGTCTGAGCAGAAAGCGGTTGGTCTTCCGACGGAAGGTTACCGGCTTCGCCATGTTCAGGCGGCTGCGGTCGAGGCGGGAATATCCGAACAGTTTGTTGCGCTCGCGCTGGCAGAACTTCCCTCCGAAAAATCCGGAGAGCTTACGAAACTCGAGGGGGCCAGCTGGCAGGAACGCCGCGCCCCGCAAGTTCTCGGAACGAAGGAGCGAAGTTGTGCAGTCAAGCGCATCATCGCCGCGCCACCGGCAAAAGTGCTTCAGGCTCTTGGTCTCGCACTTCAGCAGTCCCCCTGGGAGCTCACTCTCAAGGATCCCGTAGGCGGCCATCCACTCGACGGCGGTGTGCTGGTGTTCGATCTCCCCGGAATGATGGGGACGGCAATGGCGTATCAGATGTCCTTCACATGGCTCGGCCTTCGCCATCAACTGGAGGCAAAGCAGGTGCAGGTAACGCTAAGGCCCGCTCCTGGCATACCGTCATCCACCGAAGTGACGATGTACGCGGACCTCCGCCCGGGTGTGCGCCGAAACGTAAATGCTTCTGCGTGGTGGGCAGGTGGGTCGGGATTGGTAGGGGGACTCATTGGCGCCGGTCTTGGTGCAAAGGTCCTTGCCGGGATCGCGGCAATTACGATCGGGTTACCAGCTCTTGGAATTGGCGCAGCCGCTGCGGTCGGAGCGTTTGCCGCCTATCGGGTGTCCTACCGATCCGCTGTCGGCAGGGCGCGCCAGGAGATGGGTCGCGCACTCGACGCAGTTGCCGCGAGCGTCAGATCGCAATCGCTGTTCGGCACCACCCTTCCCACACGCCGGCCCGCCATGCCGCGCGGCGGCGCGGATGACGGCACTGTAGTAATCATCGCCTGATACGCAGGCCACCGCCGGGACGTTCAGGCAAAGGCTCGTTTTCTCATTGGTGTGACTTCCAGAGTTCCGGACTGGAATGCTTCAGACAAGACCCGGCCCTCGTAGCTGCGGGGCACGGTGATTCCAAGCGCCCACAGCACAGTCGCGGAAACGTCCATGAGAGAAATGCCTTCGAGACTGCCGCTCTCGATACAACTCCCAAACAGTGTCACCGATACATCACCTTGCGATTCCACAGCATACCCGTCCGCTCCGCTGGATGGATTGGCCACAACGACGAAAAGAGTGTCGCCCATGCTCGCGCCACTCAGGGTGGCCAGCAACCCCGTCGACTGATCTATTTTCTGAGCTGCCTCGGCGTACGCAGGTGACATCCACGACCCACCTTCGCGCCGGCGGGCGATATCATCGAGATGGATTGCGATCAGCCCTCTACGCTGGGTGCACAGCGCGTTCAGTGCGACCCGCACAGTCTCCGACGCGTGGGTTCCCTTGAAACTGAGATGCTGAAAACCGAGCTGGCGCGCGAGTGTGCGGGCCGGTCCCTCGAGGTGCGCCGGAAGCTGCGGCAAAAATCCTGAAACCTGAAAGCCTTCCGCGCCTATGCACGCTCCCATCGGGTTCAGGCGGTTGAGGTTGCCCGAGTAGGGAGGCCGGTTTGTGATTAGCCCGTGGCGATTTGGCGAGACGCCCGTCATGAGCGAAAGGCGCATCCCGCCCAGGCTCGAGGCGGTTGACTGCGCAATTGTGCCCGATGCGCCACGCTCACGCAGTCGGCCCAGATGGTAGAGGGACAAGAATCTCACGGCGTCGGGCGTAAGTCCTTCGATCATCACAAGCACGACACGTTTCGCGATCGGCATTGCTCACTCCCATATGGTTCCGAGAATTTTCGGAACGCGGAATGATGGCCGTCGATTGTCATGGTCAGGCGACGTTTAGGCGCCGACCATGTAAAAGTCGTGCCGGTGCGTGGGGCCTACACCGGCAACCAGGACGCAAGACTAGACTCGAAACTCGGCAGGAAAACTCGACATTCGAGTCTTTGTCTCGGAACTCGAGACTTCGGGTCACCCGAAGTTCCGAGTCGCGAGTGATAGTTTCGAGTCTCGAGTTTTAATGACGAGTTTTCAGTTCTTGACCCTCACCTTGGCGGACGATCGATCTCCACAGCGGTCCCGCTCGCCGTCACCATCAGCATGCCGCCGCCCTGCCCCATCTGAATCGACTCATAATCGAGATCGACTCCGATCACCGCATTCGCTCCAAGCTCCTGCGCCTGCTGCGACATCTCATCGACTGCAATCTGCCGGGCCTTGCGGAGCTCCTCCTCATACGCAGCAGAGCGGCCGCCAACGATGTCGCGAATTCCTGCGAAAAGATCACGGAAGATGTTCGCTCCAAGAATCGCCTCCCCAGTTACGACACCCACATAACGGCGAATCGTGAAGCCCTGAAGGTCATGGGTCGTGACTACGAGCATTGCTGTTACCTCGCATCAGTTCAGTGGAACCCGCAAGATAACCGTCTCGAATAATCTTGACTGCGGGAACAGCTGCCCGTTCGCAAAACTGCTGAACTGGGAGTTTGCCACATAGTAGAAGTCAGATCCGGCGACCACCCCGGTCGTCGGGTTCATGAACATCGGATGATTCGCCTCGAGCACGTCGGCCGACAAGATCCGCTTCCCCTCGAGATCGATCGTGAACCGCTGCACCCGGTTCCGGCGCCCACCCTGAACCCCGATCAGCGTGCCCTCATGCCAGTAGATGCCGTCGATTGCGCGTGAATCGACACCTTCCGCCGGGGCGAGAACGTCCACCGCACGCGACGCGACATCGATTACCGAAATCCCTTCGTTTGAAGCGACAAACAACTGCCGGCCATTGGCTGACGCAGTAATTCCGTTTGGACTTGTCAGCTTGCCGGATGGCACCCAGAGCTCGAGTGAATCAGCTGCGTCTATACGATAGATCGAGTTGCCCATCATGTCGGTGACGTAAAGCGTCCCGTTCGAAGCGACAACAACATCGTTGAAGAAATGATTGCCTGTCTCGCGGGGCACATACCGCTTTACGAGCCGGCCTCTCATGTCGTACCGGAACAACGCCGCCTTGCCCTGATCCTCCGGGCGAAGGTTGATGTAGTTGCCCTGCGCCGATGTGTTGACCCACAGCGCGTTGCGACGCGTATCGACTTTCATGCCGACCACCATCCACATACCATCGCGACCAGTCGGTATGAAATCGGTTATCCGGCCATTCTTCGCCCTGCGCACGACCTTGCCGTGACGCGTGCTTCCCACATAGAAGCTCGAGTCACGCGGATCGAACGCGACATTCTCGGCAAGCATGTCTTTCTGCGGGATCGTGAATGCGATGTGACTTTTGTTCACGGCCGTGGCGAAAGCGGAGTCGCGCGCGAATGCGTAGGCCGTACGATCAACGGGCCTTGCCTGCGCCGCAGAAACCTGAACACTCAACAACAAAACCGCAGCACCAGCAATCATCGTCCGCATTCAAATGCTCCTGTACTCGAGTTAGCTAGAGTCCGTCCTGAAACTGCGAAATACGCAACTGCGGGAACAAAATTGGGGAGTGAGGTGAGAACCGCTGGGTTATGTGAGGTTTCCTCAGGATCACGGCATTGTTCCGGGATCTCACGACTTCGCCATTTAAGGTTTAGACCAGACCTCTCTTTAGTCGAGCACGTCCTTCGCCTGACGTTGTTGCGCAGTTCCCAAAAAAAATCACCTATCCTGACCGTAAGACATCGTTGCCCCCTCGGTTGACCTTCAATACCTCCTGCACCTTCAAAACATCTTTTCCCCGTGTAGTTCCGACGACTACCCGTACATCGAGTGGATTTGGACTACAGAGGGAGAGGTTTTGAGGTGCAGGAGTTATTGAAGCAGGCATTCTCGCACGGGTCGAACGCAGGACCCTGCCCGCGCGTGGACGAGAACTCACGTGCCTCAGCAGTTCTCACCCCACTCCCCAATTTTGTTCCCGCAGTACCCCGTGCGCAGTTTCACGACAGACTCTAGTTGTGATCCGCGGAAGTTGAATCGCGAGCAACGCTTGTCAAACGGAATCGATGTAAGCGCTCTGTACGGCTGACACTACCAGATCCTGATCACTCCGTAGTCGTCGAAAACCACTTCGTTAGAGATGAGCGCAAGGTCGTTCCTCTTTGCCTGAGCAATCAGCATGCGGTCGAATGGATCACGATGCGCTCCCGCCAGCTGTCCGGCGTGCTGGCCGTCCTCGAGCCCGATTGGGAGCTCCAGGAATCCCTGGCTGGCCACGACTCCCGCAAAGTCTGTCGCCAATGGTCCCGCGCGCGGGAGCTTGCCGAGCCTGTGCTTGGTGGAGACCTCCCATGCGGATGCCGCGCTGACGTAGATAGAGTTCTCCTCATCTTCGATAATCCACCGGCCTGTTGCCGAAATCTGCTTGTCGCCAGCGAGCCACCACAGGAGGGCATGGGTATCGAGGAGCACGCGCATGCTACCGCTCCCAGTCCTTCAGCTCGTCCTCTGTCAGCGGGTCGAAAAAACCCGCAGGGACAACGAGCTTGCCACGAAGCGCGCCGAACTTCCGCGCTGTCTGTGCATTCTCGAGAGGGACGAGCCGTGCGACCGGCACCGATCCCCGCGCAATCACTATCTCTTCTCCCCTGAGAACTCGGGCGAGAAGTTTTGACAAAGTGGTTTTTGCGTCGTGGACAGTTACGTATGCCATTTTAGCTAAGTTAGTCTAGCTAATAAGCTATATTAGCTACCTAAGGGAGTCAACAACATCCCGTTAGACTTCCTGCAGCCTGCAAGGGATACGTAAACGCACTTTCCACGCGCTCCCTTCCCGCTCATTTTCAGGGATGAGCTCCACCGGCAATCAAGGCAGCCCCAAATGACCATGGATACCGACGCGCGCCCCCCACTCACCCTCCTTACAGAAGAAGAGGAGATGTTCCGCGACGCTGTCGCAGGCTTCGCGGAAGAGGAAGTCCGCCCGCGTGTGATGGAAATGGAGCGCGCCGCGCAGCTCGCCCCCGATCTCATTCCGAAATACTTCGATTTGGGCCTGATGGGAATCGAAGTCCCGGAAGAGTACGGCGGCGCAGGGGGCTCCCTCTTCATGGTGACACTCGCAGTCGAGGAGATCAGCAAGGTCGATGCGTCCTCCGCCATCCTTTGCGACGTCCAGAACACTCTCGTCAACTACCCGATCAACCGCTACGGCTCAGATGCGCAGAAGTCGAAGTACCTGCCCCGGTTGACGACGGATACCGTCGGCGCGTATGCGCTCTCCGAATCAGGCTCAGGCTCCGATGCGTTCGGACTCGCGGCAAGGGCGGAGAAGCATGGCGACAAGTGGATCCTCAACGGACAGAAGTTGTGGATCACCAACGGTTACGAGGCCGGCATCTTCATCATATTCGCCAACGCAAACCCGTCCGCTGGCTACAAGGGAATCACCGCATTCATCGTCGAACGCGATTTTCCCGGCTTCTCAGTCGGCAAAAAAGAAGACAAGCTCGGCATTCGCGCATCCAGCACCGTCGAGCTCCTCCTCGACAACTGCGAAGTACCCGAAGAAAACGTCCTCGGCCCCGTCGGTCAGGGCTACAAGATCGCAATCGAGACGCTCAACGAGGGTCGCATCGGCATCGGCGCGCAGATGATCGGCGTCGCGCAGGGAGCGCTGACTGCCGCTGTCAACTATCTCAACGAGCGCAAGCAGTTCGGCAAGGCATTGAGTGAGTTTCAGGGAATCCAGTTCCAGGTTGCGCAGGCGGCGACAGACCTCGAGGCGGCACGCCTGATGGTCTACAACGCGTCGCGCCTGAAGGACGCAGGTCGCGATATCGCTCGCGAAGGTGCAATGGCAAAACTGTTCGCATCGCAGGTCTGCGAGCGCGTCACTTCACTGTGCGTGGAACTCTTCGGCGGGTATGGCTATACGAAAGACTATCCCGTGGAAAAATTCTACCGTGACGCCAAGATCGGCGCAATCTACGAAGGCACTTCAAACATGCAGCTTCAAACCATTGCCAAGGCGGTTCTGAAAGGATGAACATGTTGCGTCGTTACCGAAGCTACTTCTTAGCGTTCTTCGCGTTCTTCGCGGTTCAAAACCCGCTCGAAGCTCAGATTCCACAGCAGGAATACGCCGCGCGAAGGGAAACGATAGTAAGAGGCCTTCCCAGCGGAATAGTCCTCGCCATCGGAGCTCCTGAAACCGAAGCCGACTATATGGACTTCTTCCAGTCGTCGGCATTCAACTACCTCACCGGGTTCGCCGAGCCGGAAGCCGCGCTCGTAATGGTTGTCAGAGACGGCGCAATCACCGGCCAGCCAATCCTGTTCCTCCAGCCAAGCGACCCCGCCCGTGAAGTCTGGGAAGGCCACCGCCTCGGCGTCGATGCAGCGAAGCGCCTTTACGGCTTCGATGCGCGGCCCGTTGGGACCATGAACAAGGTCCTCGACTCCCTCATTGCATCCGGAATACCCCGTACGCTCAACGTGATCGGTGACTATCGCGCCAGCCGCGCGATTCGGACCCGCGACGATCAGATGGTCGAGGCGATCGTTGCACGCAACCCCGGACTCACCGTTCAGTCGATCAACAGTCGCGTGAACGCGAGCCGCCGCATCAAGAGCGCAGCCGAGCTCGATTTTCTCAGGAAGGCGATCGCAACAACTGTCGATGCCCACAAGGAAGCAGGAAGAGCGATCGAGCCGGGAATGAATGAGTTCGAGATCGAGGGGCTGATCGAGTACACTTTCCGGAGGAACGGTGCAGATCGCCCCGGGTTTGGCTCGATCGTCGGATCCGGCCCCAACTCGACAACTCTCCACTACGGCGCTAACGACCGCTTCATCGAGAGCGGTGAAACTATTGTCATCGACATCGGCGCGGCATATCGCGGCTACTCTGCCGATGTAACGCGCACGTACCCGTCCAACGGTACGTTTTCGCCGGCGCAGCGTGAGATCTACAGCGCGGTTCGCGCCGCGCAGCTTGCCGCCGAGAATGCGGCGCGCGTGAACGGCCCGGCCGCGGCACTCACGCAGGCGTCTGACGCATCACTTACCGCTTCGCTGACACGACTGGGATTGATCGAATCTCCATCGGCGACATACGACTGCGGGAATGGGCAGCGGTGCACGCAGCTGTCGCTCTACTATATGCACTCGCTCGGCCACCCGATCGGACTCAACGTTCATGACCAGGGAGCGTCGACGGGCTCGGGCAATCTCGTTCCGGGGTCTGCTTACGCTCTCGAGCCGGGCATATACGTGCGCGGTAACCTTCTCGACATCATCCCCAATACGCCCGCCAACCAGGCGATGCTCGCGAAGATCCGTCCAGCGATCCAGAAGTACGCGAACATCGGAGTCCGTATCGAGGATGATTACATCGTCACCGCAAGCGGGATCGAATGGGTGTCGCAGGCGCCACGCGAGATCGCCGAAGTCGAAGCGCTAATGCGTGAGACATGGACCGGACCGGCTCGACGCGATCCCGTCAAGGTTGAGTGGTACCGTTCAACAGGCCGGCCCTTACCCTGACGGCTTTCGGGGACGCGTTCGCCATCTCGATGATGCGCCGCGTCTCGATCGTATTGAATCTCACCGGGGCATTCAGCGTCAGTCGCTGAGTGCCCCGCCTGATTTCGATCGGCAACAGCCCGCCCGGCGGAGTTCCGCCAAAGCGCTCATTGAATTTTTCCTGGAAGAGGGGATCGTTCGCGTCGAGTCCCCCGACTGACACCAGATAGTCGCCGAGCTTCACTCCGGCCGTCGCGCCGGGGCCCGAAATCACAACCTGCATCACGCGAAGCCCATCGTCGTCAGGCGACACTGAAATTCCAAGCGATGGCTGCACTGTCCGGTCGACCAGGAGCCTGAGACCGGCCAGCGGGAAGATGCTGTCGTACGGAAACACCGCACGGCCATCGATGTAGCGCTTCGCAAAATCCGTGAATGATTTTCCTCCCGCCGCCTTCGACACGGCAGTCCACCAGTCGGCGTCAGTAAAGCCGCGCCCCTTCTTGTAGCTGATCTCGTACAAGTCGCGGATGACGGTGTCGAGCGAGCCACGATTGTCGCTCGCGTCGCGAATCAGAATGTCGAGCAGCAACCCGGCGACAGAGCCTTTGTCGTAGTAGAGGTCCTTCGTACCGTCGACCGGGTGAATCCATGGCGACAGCGATGCATCCTCGAGCGCTGTCGGCGGCCGTTGTTCAATCGATTCTATCTTCGCCGTAGTGGTCGCAAGAAAGGTGTACGGGGTTACGGTCTTCCCCCGCAGCTGCGTCAGATCGGCGTAATAGTCGGTGATTCCCTCGCTGATCCACAGCAGCGTCGTCGGCTGCATGCGGTCATACCGGTATGGAACCATCTCGGCAGGTCGCATGTTCTTCACGTTCCAGACGTGAAACACCTCATGCGCGTACAGCGATGCGAGTATCGGATTCCCAAGCACTGCTGGTGAAATGATGTCGAGATGCGAGTTGCTGTGCTCGAGACCCGCCGCAGCCCCGAGGGGAAAACCTTCGTCGGCTACCTGAAGCAGCGTGTACGTATCCCACGGGACTTCGCCAAAAATCATCGCCTGCACGGGAATGACCTTCCCCATCTGCTCGAAAACGTTCGCGCGCGTAGAGTTGGTGATACTTCCGACCGGATAACTCGCGAACCGGAACGTCTTGCCGACAATGATCGTGCTGTCGATGTCGAATCGCCCGACAAACGTCGGCATGTCGACAAGCTCGTGGTAGCTCGATGCCGTGAAGGAGAAAGTGTTCGGCGCACTCGACCCTGCCGGAGTCAGGCCAGTCGCGACTCGCCATCCGTTCGTCGTAGACACAGTCAACGTCGACGCGAAATCAGACGGATTACTCTCCGGATACAGGAAGAGATTGGTACCGTTGAAGAATGCAAAGTCGGGCTTCGACCATGACATGGCATTGTCGAGCGAGTCGGCGGTGTAATCGAAACTCACAGACACTTCCCTGGGCCTGCCGATGCGAATGCGCCATGTATCGGGGTCGACCTTGTCATGCTCCAGGCTGTCTGTTCCTGACACGGCACGGAACGAATTCACGAACCGCGCGTAGTTGCCGAGCTCGTATGCACCAGGCGTCCACGAGGGCAGGGATAAAAGCACATCCTCTCCGCCATCAGCCAGGAAGGTCATTCCGACGGCGATGGTTCGGCTCGCCGCCGTTACGGTATCGAACCTCACGTCATAGTGTATTCGTGACAGTCGGTTCGGGCCCGCGGGCGCGACCGGCGGGTTCGTTGACGCTGACGCTCCAGGCGGCTGCGCCGCCGGCGCCGTCGATTTCAGGCCTGCGCAGCCGATTGTCGAGGCGATCGCCGCAATGCAGATGGTGCTGCTGAGTTTGAGTTTCACGGTCATACGTTATAGTAGTGCAAACCGCAGTGCTATCTTACCGCCCAGCAAACACCCGGACCGAGATCATGATTGACGATAGTGCCATCACGTTCCTGAAAAAGCTGCTGGACACCCCTGGACCATCTGGTTTCGAGTCTGCACCAGCCAAAGTCTGGCGCGAGGAGGCCTCAAAGTTCTCGAAGGTACGAGCCGATGTCGCAGGAAACAGCATCGCCGAGGTAAATCCTGAGGGGTCGCCGACGATAATGCTGGCTGGGCACATCGACGAGATCGGCGTGATCGTCACGTACATCGATGACGACGGATTTGCTTACATCACCGGGATCGGCGGCTGGGACCCCCAGGTGCTCGTAGCGCAGCGAATCAGGTTCCTCGGGCGCGATGGCGACGTTTTCGGCCTGGTCGGGAAGAAGCCGATTCACCTGATCAAGACGGAAGACCGCGACAAGGCGACGAAGATCAAGGATTTGTGGGTGGACATCGGTGCGACGTCGAAGGCTGAGGCTGAGGCGCGCGTCTCGATCGGAGATCCCGGGGTGATCGATTCGCGCACCATGGAATTCCCCAATGGAAGGATCGTATCGCGATCGATCGACGACAGAATCGGCGCATTCATAGTGCTCGAGGCCCTCAAGCGGTACGCGGAGAATCCTGGCTCAGCGCACGTCGTCGCTGTTGCGACAACGCAGGAGGAGATCGCATATCGCGGTGGAGGCGCGTTGATCTGCGCGAGCTGCGTGAATCCGAAGATGGCACTCGTCGTCGACGTGACATTCGCGACAGATCACCCGGATATGGATAAAAAAGAGCTGGGTGAGGCGAAGATTGGTGGCGGCCCCGTGTTGACGAGAGGATCCATCATTTCGCCGGTGGTATTCAATCTTCTCAGGGACACGGCGACGAAAAACGAGATTCCATTTACGGTGCAGGCTGCTGGACGTGACACGTCGACTGATGCAGATGCGATTCACATTGCCCGTGAAGGCGTCGCGACCGGTCTGGTTTCGGTCCCCAACAGATACATGCACTCACCGAACGAGCTCGTGTCGATCGAAGATCTCGACAGGACTGCCCAGCTTCTGGCTGATACATGCCGGATGGTCAGCGCAGACACAGACTTTACTGCGCGCTGATTCACGGGAGCGCTCACATTCTCATATCTTGCATGTATCAAATCCCAAGGCAAATGACAGCCAGACTCCCATTGATCGCCGTGATGGCGACCCTTGCCTGCTCGACCACGAGCAGAGCCCCGCAGATGTCCCTCGGTTCGGCAGCCGCCGATTCGGCGAGGATGCTCTCCGACATTTCATACCTGGCAGGCGACAAGCTCGCGGGAAGGCTCACCGGCACTCCGGGGAATGACACCGCCGCTGCGTTCATCGCGCGCCGGTACGCAGACCTGAAGCTCAAGGCGCCGTTCCCAGGCTACATTCAGAAGTTCACGGCACGCTCGGCCGCTGCCGCGCATACGGGCGACACAGCAGGGAAGCCGACGCAGAACGTCGTGGCGATGATCGAAGGGTCGGATCCGGTGCTGAAGAACGAATACATCGTGATCGGCGCGCACTTCGACCACCTCGGGCGCTCGACGGTTTCGGCGCTCGATCCGGATGCACGTGATGCGATCAGGAATGGCGCTGACGACAACGCTTCAGGGACGGCGGCAATTCTCGAGCTGGCGCGGATGTTCTCGATCGACAAGCCGCGTCGATCCATCATTTTCGTCAACTTCAGCGGCGAGGAGCAGGGGCTGCTCGGTTCTCAGTATTTCGTTGACAACCCGCCCGTGCCGCTCGCGAGCATCACGTCGATGCTCAACTTCGACATGGTTGGCCGCATGAAGGATAATGGCCTGATGGTTTTTGGAACGGCTACCGCTACCGGCCTTTCGGATTTGATCGACAGCGCCAATGCTGGCGCTCTGAATGTCAGGGGATCTGGCGATGGGTTCGGGTCTTCGGACCACAGCTCGTTTTATGCGAAGGAAATTCCGGTTCTGCATTTCTTCACTGACTTGCACGAGGATTATCATCGCGCGAGCGATGATACGGAAAAGATCAACATCGGCGGTCAGGTGAAGACCGTGGAACTCGCATTCAGAATTGCGAACCGGATCGACGACAGGCCGGTGAGACTCGCGTACGTCAGGTCGACCGCTCCTTCACGCGCGGTCGGATCCGGCCAGGGCTCACAGACGTACCTCGGCTCGATTCCGGATATGGCGGCGAGTGAGACGCCGGGCCTCAAGCTCACCGGAATCAGGCCGGGAAGTCCGGCAGATGTGGGTGGACTGAAGCCGGGTGACATAATCGTCGAATTTGCTGGTGCGCCGGTAAAGGATCTCTACAGCTACAGCGAGGCGCTGTACGCGAAAAAGCCGGGGGACAGTGTGGTAATAGTTTACCTTCGCGATGGGAAAAGGAACGAGACAACCGTGATTCTCGGGAAGCGGGGCGGGTAAGGCGGAACTACGCGGGGAAAGGAGTTTTTGAAGTGCCAGGAGTTATCGAAGCAAAGATTCCGGCGCTCTACTAGCCTCACCGCGGATAGTCAGACTTTTTTCAGTTTTGGTGGAAACGGCGGCACAACGTTCCGGTCGCTGCAGTCGTTTCCGTAGTCACCAGGAACGTGGAGCGCGTGAAATCTCGAAGCGGCACTCGATTGCCCGACGCATCCTTACTTCAATAACTCCTGGCACTTCAGAACCTCCTTTCCCCCGTGTAGTTGCAGTTTCCCATTTGTCCCGTCCGACCAAGTCCCGATGCCGATACCGATCCCCGCACCGCGCGCTTCCGGCTTTACCGCAAACCAGCTTTACTGGGCAGCGTGGGGACCCGAGAACGCACCAAAGCTCATCGTCCTCCACGGAGGGCCCGGCGCGCATCACGATTATCTCCTTCCGCAGATGCTTCACCTGGCGGAGCGGTACAACGTGATCTTCTACGATCAGCGCGGCGGCGGAAAATCGAAATCTGACGCGAGAGAGGCGATCACGTGGCAGACTCACGTCGCCGACATGGCGGACGTGATTCGGGAGCTCGAAATCTCGCCGCTTTCAATCGTCGGCTATTCTTTCGGTGGAATGCTTGCGCTGCTGTATTGCCTCGAAGCCCGCAGTAAAGCAGACATGCCGAAAGCCGCGCGACTTGCCCTTATCGATCCCGCGCCCCTCAGGATGGATTTCCGCAAACAGTTCGAGGCGGAGTTCGCGCGGAGGCAGGCCGGTATGGAGATAAAGAAAATGCGCGAGGAGCTCGCTGAGTCGGGGCTCCGTGAATCCGACCCCGATGCCTATAAGCAGCGCACGTTCGAGCTTGCCGTCGCCGCGTATTTTGCCGATCCGGCGAAGGCACGGGACCTTACGCCGTTTCGGGTGACCGGCAGGGTGCAGACGCAGGTCTGGGAGAGCCTGGGCGACGATTTTGACGTTCTTGGCCAGCTCAAGCCAATGGGATTCCCTACCCTGTTCGTGCATGGGCGTGACGATCCGATCCCGGTCGAGTCTACTATTGAGGGCGCCAAAGCCATGGATGCCGAGCTTGCGCTGCTGGACGACTGCGGACATGTGCCATACGTTGAACAGCCGGCCGGGCTCTTTGCGGCGCTCGACAGGTTCCTCACGGCTACTGACCCCAGGTAAAACGCGCCCCGATGTCGGATTTTGGAGTAATTCAACAGCACCTTTCCACGATCGAGATGGACGGCAAGCCGTGCGCGGTTTCCGTTCGTATCGCATACGATGGTATCGAGTACATCGGGAGGCTGTTCTTCGCTGATCCCGAAACCGGCGATGGAATCCCGGATCACGGCGCAATCCCGGGCAGGACAGTGGAAGAGGCGATTGAATTCGCGCGTCGCCTGAACCTCGAGGACTTCACCAGAAGATATCACCGGGCGCGAGCCGACAAGCGGCGGTACACATCGCTCCGCAAGGCGACCGATGAGATGCTGATGAAGATCAAGTACATGAACCGGGTGTCGATCAACATGCGGAACGGTCTTCTCGACAACGAAGGCGCGCGCCAGGAGATCGAGCTGATCCAGAAGCAGCTGCATGACATGATAGAGAGGCTGCCGGGGCATGCAGGCATGGAAGGCTAACAGCAGAGCACTCCGTGCTACGAACTAATTGCGTGCTGCGAACCAACTGCGTGCTGCGCACCGACTTGAGTACGAAGTACGCAGTTAGTTCCAAGTACGCAGTTAGTTCCAAGTACGCAGTTAGTACGAAATACGCAATTAGTACGAAGTACGCAGTGCACTAAGGCATGGACTCCAGAACAGCGGCTCACGTCCTCAATCAGATCGGCTCGCTTTCCCGAGCTGACGGGCGCACCGGGCCAGCCACGATTGCGGTCATCAAAGACCTCATCGAAAACGGCGAATCAAGCCTCCTGTCGAGACTCAGCGAGAGCACCCCGCCAGGCCTCATCCAGATGGTGCGCGTACCCGGACTCGGCATCGCTCAGATACTCAAACTCGCACGGGCAAAATAATGGTGACGCAAATCACTCGATGTAGCCCTGAAGTGCGAGAGTAAAACAGGATCCCTTCCCTACGGCGCTCTCGAGTGACAATTCGCCGCCCATCGCGCGGGCAAGATCGCGGCTGATTGCCAGCCCCAATCCAGCACCAACATCACGTCCAGCAAGCCCATCGTTCAGTTGAACGAAGGGCCCAAACACTGCCTCGGCTTTTTCAGCAGGAATGCCTACGCCGGTGTCGCGGACGCCAAGAAAAACTAATCCGCTGGCAGCTTCCGTCTCGATCGATATGTGGCCGCCCTCAGGAGTAAACTTGATGGCATTCGACAGGAGATTCACCACGATCTGCACAACTTTTTCCGGATCGGCGCGCACAACGACGCGCGGACCTGAGTTGTTGCGTTCGTAGCTCAACCCACTGCGCGCAAAAAGGGGTTCGACGAGCAGGACTGCCTTATCGATCTGCTCGCCCAGATCGAACTCAACGACGTTGTAGCTGACGTGTCCGCCGCCCAGCCGCGCGTAGTTGAGAATCTCCGTGATCAGAACGAGAAGGTGCTGCTGGTTCGTCTTCACTCGAGCCAGGTCGGTATGCTGCTGATCCGTCACCGGACCGCGCAGTCCCATGTCGATGATGTCGACGTATCCACCGATTGCGTTGAGGGGGGTGCGCAGCTCATGGCTCATCGCGCCAAGGAACGCAGTCTTGGCAAGGTTCGCACTCTCGGCGGTTCGTTTGAGCGCTACCGCAGTCTCGTAAAGCTGCGCATTGTCCAGCGCCAGCGACCCGCGATGGACGAGGTCTTCTGCGAGCTGAATTTCTTCTTCGGAGTATGCCTGCTTCCGGTCCGCGCTGACGAAGGTGATTGCACCGAGAACTTTTCCCCTCGCAACAAGTGGCACCGTCAACAGCGCACCCGCCCCGAGCTCTCGCAGAATGTTGAGGTTCTCCTCGCTGTGCGCTCCTGCGGTCAGCACGGCCTCTATGTCACTGGTAACCCTGACCGTTCGGGGATCATTCAAAACGGCAGCCGCGCCAAACGGGTCGCCGGGCTGAGGCCACCACGTTGCTTCCAGTCTTGTGGCCATAGCCTGCTTCAGCGGGTCGGGATGGAAGATGCCAAGCCGCTGGATAGAGTCGTTGACGCCGAGCAGGTCTACGATACACCAGGCACCGAGGGTGGGAAGCGCGAGCTTCGTCAGCGCCACCAGGGTACCTGCGCGGTCTACGGATTCGGCGAGCAGACGACCTGCTTCCGCCAGAAACGTCGCGCGGCGGCGGGCAGCTTCCGCATCCGCGGCAAGTCCTCGCTCACGTAGCGCGCCTAGAAGCATCTGCTCGGCGATTGTCCGCTGGAGATCGAGCGCATTCTCCGAATGTCCCGCCTCCCGAAATTCGATTCCGAGACCTTCCGATTCGCTATTTGCGGCAATGACGGGCCAGACGGTACAGCTGTGCAGCGCACCCCCCGCTGCTGACAGACTGATGCGCACATCCGTTTGCTCGGCCGAATCTGTGAATGCCGAGTCGAGAACACTCGACATCTCCGGCATGCCCGGACCCTCGAAGGCGTGGATGATCGAAACGCCAAGGGCACGGGTGCCTGAAAGCCCGACGAGCTTGCAAAACGCTTCATTCGCGTACGCGAGCAGGTGCCCAGGACCAAGCGTGATCGCGAACGGCAGTGGAGCAAGGCCCATATACTTGTCGAGTGCGGCTTTCACCGCCTCGCTTGCCTCGCGCTCAGCTCCCGGCGACTGCGACTGCGCTTCGTCTGAGGACATGTCCTCGCCTGTGATCAAAGCCCACCATCGATTGCGGCCGGCGCCAGCGGTCTCCGGAGCCGAGGAACGCCAGTGATGATGCCGTCATATTCCCTAAGGTGCCCGCCGACGGTCACTCCCTTGCTCGTGAGCTCGTAGGTACGAAGTTCGTGACTGTGCGCGCTGCCGCGCATCTTTATCACTGCCATCACCCGCTTGAGCTCTCCTTTGATCTCGACATATCGCTGAATGATGATCTCGTCAGTGATGAAGGAAACTTTCTCCGCGGTGAACCTCACATCAGTAAATCCTTCGACAACCTCAGCTGTCATGAATACCGTGACCCCTGTCGCCGTCAGGGTTCCAACAAGCCGGTAGAGCGATTCACGGAAGTCCTCCCGGAAAGTCGGGGCTAGAGCGACTTCAAATCCCGACAAGGAATCGATGACCACGCGCTTTGCGTCGAGACGCTCAACCGCGGCGAGTATCTCATACAGCGCCTCGTCGACAGAAAGATCGAGTGGGCGAAGATAAATCAGCTCGAGCTTTCCTTCTGCGATCATGTTTCCCATCTCCGGGTCGCGCGCACGCGCGCGCTCGAGATATTCTTCCGGATACTCCTCAAATACGGCGATGACGCCTGTCTCACCCGCGTTGAGTCCGGCTAACATGAATTGCGTCGCAATAGTTGATTTCCCGCTGCCCGCCGGGCCCGTCAGCATCACCGCATCGCCTGCGATAATTCCTCCACCGGTCATTTCGTCAACTCCTGCAATGCCGGTCGAGAGACGCTCACGCTGCTGTGTCTGACGCGCGCGGGTTTGCTCCGGAATTCGCGGGAATATCTGAAGGCCATCACCAGTGATCCGGAAAGTGTGCAACCCGGGCATTGGAGCACGCCCGCGAGACTTTACTACCTGGAGCTTCCGGACAACCGAGTTCCGGTCCGTTGCCTGCGAAAGCCAGAGGACACCGTCAGCAACGGTGAACACCGGGTTACGCTGTTCCTCTTCCCCATATTCTCCGAGCAGAAATGATGTTACTTCCCAGCTCGTGAGATTGAGAGCGAGCCGCTGCACAAACTGCTCTATGCTGTGATCTCCACGCTCTTCTGAGCTCCCCGCGCGACCGCCAATTGTACGGAACGAATCCACTACGACGATTCCCGGTTTCGCTGCCTCAACTTCCTTTACGATACGGTCAAGAACACCCCCGAGATCTCCCTCGAGTACCTCGGCGCTCAGATTGACAAATTGGACAGCCGAACCCGCTACTGCCGGATCGAAGAAAGTGAACTGCCGCTGATACCGGAGCATCTTGATAGTTGGCTCGCCAAGCACGGTGAAGTACAGGGTTGGCCGCTCACGGGTCGAGTTGGCAAAGACGATCTGGTGCGCGAGAGTGGTCTTGCCAGAGCCGGGTCCACCGGCGATAAGGTTGAAGGAGTACTCCGGCAGGCCGCCGCCGAGGACCCGGTCGAGCCCCGGCACTCCCGTCGAGATGCCCCGAATCAGAGATTCATCGGTCGAGTTCACCCTTTCGCCCCCCTTATTGGTTCGGACCCACCAACCCGCGATGAGTCAGGCAAACTTTGCTTGATGAGATTGTTCGACATGTCTACTCCGATCAGTCGCCCCAGCAACTCGCTGACGCCAACGAGCATCGACTCGATCGCCTCAGCAGTTTCCGCATCGCCATACTTTTCGGCGACATCCGCGATGCCGTCGATGTACGGTACCGCTCGTGTGCGAAGCTTCAATGAGGCAAGCGCGCCGTTTGAACCCTCCGCCTCTGCGCGAGCCCGGCCGAAAAGTGCGTGACACCCGTCCGTGCCGATCCACCGGGCGAGTGACACATACATGTCCTCGCCGGCACGGGCAGCCGCTGCTGCGCGGCTGAACCCGGAGCCGCCTTCGGCCAATTTGCGTTCGATCGAACGCCGAATTATTTGCTTCACAGGTCCATGTTATATACGTCAGCGTACCCAGTGAAGCTACTATAGCTGGGACCATGGCGATAATCGGGCCGGAAACGGCGCGACCCCTTACCCCGAACGCACCTGACGAATTGATTGGACCGGGATGAGCCGAGTGACCCGGAAGGACCTGATTTCAGGCGCAAAGCACCCCTCGCAGAAGAGCAAGAAACGAGGCAGGAAGCTCGCCGCTCACGCCCTCGAACTCCTGACCAGGCTCAAGGCCGAGTACCCTGACGCCCACTGCGAGCTCGATTACGAGACCCCTCTCCAGCTCCTCATCGCGACGATTCTGAGCGCGCAATGCACTGATAAGCGCGTCAACATGGTGACCCCCGACCTTTTCCGGACATTCCCTGACGCGCGGTCACTCGCCGATGCTGACCCTGAAAAGCTCGAGGACATCATCAGAAGCACTGGCTTCTTTCGCAACAAGACGAAAAGTCTGCTCGGCATGTCAGCGGCAGTGGCCGAGCGCACCGATGCCGAGGTACCTGCAACAATGGAGGAGCTGGTCAAACTTCCAGGCGTCGGACGCAAAACCGCGAACGTGGTGCTGGGCAATGCCTTCAACATCAACGAAGGCGTCGTCGTCGACACGCACGTCGGACGACTCGCAATTCGACTCGGACTGACGAGCGAAACCGATCCGGTGAAAGTGGAGCAGGTATTGATGAAGCTTTTTCCCCGAGATGACTGGGCACTCCTCTCGCATCTCCTGATCTTCCATGGCCGTCGGGTCTGCATCGCAAGGTCGCCCAAGTGCGAGTCTTGCGTGCTCAACGACATCTGCCCGTCAGCTCGCGTCTGACGTTATTTTTCCCGTCCTACCCTACCATATCAGATGACGAAATACGCAACCATCGAAACGAACCGCGGGACCATGACCGCGGAACTCTATGACACCGAAGCGCCGAACACGGTCGCGAACTTCGAAAAGCTCGCGAACGACAAGTTTTATGATGGAGTGAAGTTCCATCGCGTGATTTCCGATTTCGTCGTGCAGGGCGGGGACCCGCTGTCGCGCGATCTTCCGGAAGGAAACCCGCGCATCGGCACCGGCGGCCCCGGCTATAAAATCGACTGCGAAACCGCCGGCAATCCGCACAAGCACGAGCTCGGCGCGCTCTCGATGGCGCATGCCGGAAAAAACACGGGCGGCAGCCAGTTTTTCATAGTCCTGAGTGAAGGCAACACCCGTCACCTGAACGGTGTCCATACAGTATTCGGCAAGGTCACCGGTGGGGTCGACGTCATCAAGAAGATCGAGCCCAATGATCACATGACGCAGGTTCGAGTCTCCGACACTCCCCCCAACTCGTAAAAGGAGCAGCCCCTCATGGCCGCTGCAAAACCAGCCAGCACTGACTTCGGGGCCGCGATGGCCGGCCTCGTGCTCGGTGGATCAGTCATTTTCCTCGTGATTCTCACGATCGTCTGGCTCACGAACTCGCATTTCGCGGATCTCAAGGCATCGGGCGCCCACGGCGCCCCCCCGGCCGCAACAGCTCCCGCCGCAGCCGCACCCGCCGCACCCGCCGCCGCGGCCCCAGCCGGCCACTAGCCGGCCCCTCTCCAACACATTTTCCAGCCAGTGCGTATTCCAGACGAGGAACACGCGCTGGCCAAAGCGGCCCGCGCAGGCGATCAAAACGCCTTCGCGGGTCTGGTGCGCTTGCACCAGCGGCGCGCGTACCTCGTCGCCAGGGCGATCGTGACGGTCCATGAAGACGCGGAAGACGCGGTTCAGGAAGGATTCGTCAAGGCGTACCAGGCGATCGGCAGGTTCGACACGTCACAGGGCTTCGGTCCGTGGCTGAATCGCATAGTCGCGAACGCCGCGCTGGACATCGCGCGGCGCCGTAAGGTGCGAACCACGGAAGAGCTCACCGACGCACTGAAGTCGCCTTTCAGGAATCCCGCAGAAGATGCGGAGCTGAAGGAACGACTCGCTGCCGCGCTCGCCGATCTGCCCGACAGGGCACGTGCGGTGATCGTGATGCACGATGTCGAAGGTTTTACGCATGCGGAGATTGGAGAGGTGCTCGGAATCCCGGGCGGCACGGCAAGATCGGATCTCCACCACGCGCGGCTCAAGCTGCGCGGATTGCTGAAGGACATGAGGGACGACGAATGACTGATGAACTGAAATTTCCCACAGCTGACGAACGGAGCGACTCACTCGGTGAGCCGCTGGCTTCGCTGATCCGCGAGGCCTACACTCCGCCCGACGCAGAAGCCTGGCCCGACATCTACTGGGCCGGACTCGAGCGCCGTATCATGGCACGCGTCTCCGAAACAGCCGAGAGAGGCTGGTGGGCGGAGCTCGTCCCATGGGCTCGCATCGGACTCGTCGCAGCGACAGCGATTTTTGCAGTCGCCGGCATCGTCAATCAGCAGCTGACGGAGGCTGACGACCAGGTGGCATACGAAGCCGTGGTCCAGCCTGAGATCACGAGCGCATCAGAAGAGCCCATCGCCGGCCAGTACGTCGCAGGCGAGACGGATGCCGCGGCCCTCAGCTATTACCTCTCCAACTAAAGCGAGAGACTGAATGGAACGCTCAAAGAGTTTCGCTCTGATCTTTCTGCTCGGTGTATTCATCGCCGGCGGTGCACTCGGCATCACGGCTGATCGCGTGCTTACGCGCGACAAGCACCCACGCGGGCGGCCGAGCTTCGATCGCATGGCAAGGGAGTTGGAACTCACACCAGCGCAGCGCACGCAGTTCGATTCGATCGCGAGCGAAGGCCGCACACGCATGCGCGAGCTGTGGCGTCCGCTCCGCCCGCAGATGGACTCAGTCCAGAAAATCGGAAGGACGCTCGGCGACAGCACGCACGAGCAGCTCAAGCGTATCCTCACGCCGGACCAGGCCCGCAAGCTCGACGAGATGCGCGAGCGTGGACGCAAGCGCGCCGAGGCACGCCGTCGCTCTGACAGCAGCAGAAATCAACAGAAACCGAATCCGTAAATGAAACTGAAAGCAGCTATAGCAACAGTCTTTCTCATCCCTGCAGCAGTGACCGCTCAGACGGCTGACACGTCGGCTGCGCCTATCTCGCTGACCGAGGCAGTTCGCCTCGCACAGCAGAATGCACCGTCAGCGGTCCAGGCGCGGGGTGCGATCAGCACATCGGAGGCCGCGGTCAAGCAGTCATATGCCGCATTCCTTCCGAGCTTTTCCCTCTCTGCTGGCAGAAATCGGCAGAGTGGCGACAGGTTCGACACGCAGGGCAACCTCGTGC
>JAYUWU010000141.1:0-3997 GCA_043753365.1 Gemmatimonadaceae bacterium
CGAATTGCCTCGATACGCCGGGAGACAGCATCGCCGTGGAAACGATCTCCAAGTCCGGATTCACCACGTCGACCGCCGCAACCGGCATGTCCCTCGTGAATTCAACAGTGATCTTCGTCATGGGACGTTTACTCCCTCGAACATCGGCGGCATGACGTTTTCTGTCTCATCCGGCGGATCTGCGAACTCTCCACCCGGAAACCGAACCGAAATCGTCCACGGGCGGTCCGCGGTCACTTTTTCATAAATCGGCTTCCGCTTCCCAACCGGAGAATGAACCAGCGCTTCTCCGGGGCTCTCGAGCTTGATGTCCGCAACCTTGCTCGCGGCAGGCGTCGAACATTGCACGATCGCTAATGCCTTCGGCGCTTTTGGTTCATGCAGGAACAAATTCTTGCCGCTGACGATCGGGCTGCAAGCCAGGTTGGGTTGGCTGAATCGTCCGCCGTACTTCTCGACGATTTCGCCCAAGGTCGAAGACAACGACCAGCTCGATACGACCCATTTCTTGTGGCCGTCTACGGTCCGCTTGACCGCAGCAACGCCGTCAAGGCAATCGACCACGGCTTGGCCAAAGTAGCTGACCCCGTCAGCCGGACCATGGGCGGTATTCTCCGCGGTAGTCGCGTTGAAGAGACCCCAGGTCGCGATCTCTCCGGCATCGTCGGAGGAAATCAACGGCGTGCCGTGGGGCTGGTCTTTGAGGTATGCCGAGACATCCTGCCGGCACGCATCGACGAAGAACATCTGCCTTTGGGCCTTGCACTTCTTCATGCCGACACGAAAGTCATCGAACGCGATGCAGGTTTTCCACGCATCGTCGGCATCGGGATCCAGGAAATCCTCGAGCAGGAGGAACTGGCCGAAGCGCTCGATCCCGTGCCCGCAGAAATAGAAGAAAGCGACGTTATCCGGGTGGCAGTCGAGCCGGGCGCGCCACCGCTTGAAAGAAGCTTCGACGTTCGCAAGAATCGCGTCGTCGACTCTCGGAATCACCTGAGTCGCCGTCGGTGGATGGGTCGCGGTCTCGGAAATGAGTAGCTCGATCGAACCGAGAGGGACTGCCGAGTTCTGATACTCGTTCTGCAGCCACTCCGCGATCCTGGCCGCCGTGTATTGCGGGGTCGTGATCTGGCCGAGGCCAAGCGGATTGCCGGCGCGCTTTCCGTTACCTCCAACAAGGTGCCGGTATTCGGCGACTCCTACGATGAAGGCATGAAGGCTCGGAGATCCAAGCGGTACCTTGGCGTCCGACGACGGGTGAACAAGCGTCATATCTTCGACCGCAAGCGTTCGTAAAACCGCTGTTGATCCACGTAGGCTCCATGAGCCTTGATCGTGAACGTCTTGGTGTCGTAGTCGTAGTCTTCGACCTTGTCGAACACCGGGGCACACCGATACGCAAAAATGTCCACGGGATCGTAGATGTTGATCCAGCGCTTCACGCTCGCTGGGCGAGGGACCAGCTTCGTACCGTTCGCGGGAACCTTCGGGTCGCTGACCTTGAACCGCTTGATCTCCTCGAAATGGGACACCTGCGAGCCGACCGAGACAAACAGGTCTACAGACAGGGACGGGTCGAAATGCGTGAAGAGGTCGTACGAAATCACGCCGCCAAGGCTGTGGCCAATGACGACCAGGGGCTCCTTGCCGAACTGCGGGAGTGACTTGATGCCGCCGAGAATCCTCTTCGGGATCTCGCCCGGCGCATCCCTGGTGCCCCGCTTGTCCATGTAGACGAACACGTCCCCGAAGAACGTGCCGATCGTCGCATTGAGTGGCCGGCGTGCGGATGCCAGGATCCTCGTGGATGCGAAGTCACCAACCCGATCGACACCTGCGGTTACGGCACCCTTGACGGCATCCTTCACCTTTCGCGCCGCCTTTGTCAGCCACCCGCCAATCGTCGACAGCGGGTTCCCCATCGTATTCACTGTCGTCGTCGGCGTAATCTCGGCAATAAGCTGGGAGATAAGCTGAGCATCGGTCGTCACGCCGTTCACCCACGGTGGAGCCGAGTGTTTGCTGGCGTAGGCCTGGATGTCGGCAACGAAAGACGCAGCGTCCGCCGCCTCCGCCGCGTCTGCTGGACCGGATGAGCTGGATTCCAGGACGATGGCGGAGAGCATCTCGACCGCGTCGGAAAACGAACGCTTTGCGACGGCGGTGAGCGGTTCCTCGGCGCCTGTCAGCTGGCCCAGCTGATCATGGATCGTCGCGACGAGGGCGCCGACTGCATCATCGCTGATCCCAAGCGCCTGCCCGCCGGACATCGGGGGGACCGACGCCATTCCCCAGGCGAACGTAATTCCCAGGTCTCCCCAATAAGGGAACGACGTTGGGAGCGCGGTTACAGCAGCACCGCCGATTTTCGCTCCGACAATGTGGTCCTTGAGAAAGCGAAGGATGAGTTGCTCACGGGCTGCGTACCCGGGTTCTTCCTTGCGCGTGTTGACGCCGTGGATGAAGACGATTGGCATAGGGTGCCTAAGGCCTCAGGCAGGAGAGAGGCAGCACAGCTTTCGAACGGCGTCGCTCGAAGGCGCTGGATTTACCACGCGGCTGAGATGCGCGCAAGCGGCACTGCTGCCCATGCAATCCGTAGCGTGCGGACTGCTTTGAATTATCAAGGAATCTTTAGATAGCCGACGTTACCGCTTGTGCATCCCCCAGGCAGCCCGCTAGCGGGCATTGCTTATCCCTGCAATAATCTCTGCTTAGCCTGTTATCTGCTCCCTGAATCCTCTTATGCGCTCATTCAACAGCAAGATCTCAATAGTCGCGCTCGCGGTAGTCGTAACCAGCGCGAGCGTATGTCCCGGCAGGACGGTGGTGACTGCGCCGGGGCCCACCCCTCCCACGCCGAACTTACAGCTAGGCCCGGTGCTGCAGATCGAGGCAGCGCCCTTCTTTCGCAACGTCTCGCACCCCTCCATCAGCGCAGCATGGGGCCGGAGAAAAACGGATGCCGGTGGGAGCATACTGGTTAACCTGGGCTTTTCTCTCCCTGGTCTTAACTGGATCCCGGTGTTCGACGGCCCGGTCGCGACGATTAACGCGACTACGCGGGTCGAGAAGCACAACGTGTGCGGGGAAGTCCATGAATCGGTGGTTTTCACCGGTGCTGCATCCAAGACTCAGGAGTTCGACTGGGGGCTGATTCTCGATCCTGACGAGAAGCGGTTCGTCGACACCTTGCTTCTGCAACAGAGCGCGAGTCGAGTGCGCCCGATAATGAAGGTCAAGCTGGAGGATTTGAAGAGCGCCAAGTTCTTCTACACGCCATTCTGGAACCGTGGCTCGGGGAAGTTTCTGGTCGAAGCGGAAGTAACTCCCCCGCAAGCGCTCCTGCGCGCAACCGCGAACCCGTTCCCATGCGTCGATGGCCCGTGTCGCTTTCCCGGCGGGAAGAGCGGAAGCACGGAACGAGTTCGAGCGCCCAAGCGTGTCTGTGTTTACGGCCCCTGGGTTCAGGAAGCCCTTCACGGCTTTCGACCGGAGATACACCCGTCGGAGGCGATCTACTGGACGGGCGATGATGGAGCCTTGTACTTGGCAATGATCCTCGATGCCTCCGGCCGCTACGATGCGAGAGACCCGAAGCAATGGTTGACCACCTTCGGGATCACTGAGGCAAAGGGTGAACATTGGGTACAGGAGGCAATGATCGGCGAGTTCCTAATCCCGGCGACTCTCATCGGCGAAGCGCCGACGATCACAGTCGTGAGCGAGTCGGGCCTCGAGCAGATCGGATCGGGGGGCTATCCGCCATCGACGCTTTCTACTGGCGTTACGATCATCCCCGTAACGGATGCAAGAATCCAGGCTGTCGCCGGCTCATCCGCGACGGGGACTCGCGGCGTAGCGATTCGAGCACAGATTCGTGGCGCCTCGAAAGACGATGCTTTAGTGAACGGAGGCGCTCATCTCCTGCTCAGGATCAGCCGACCAGGGCGATGAGGTCGATTGGGGAAGGCTGGACGCCGCGATGCCGCGT
>JAYUWU010000142.1:0-32042 GCA_043753365.1 Gemmatimonadaceae bacterium
AGCGTCACCACGAGCGTGGTGAACAGCCCTGCCGATGCGGCTTCCACTGCTTCCGGTGCTGTGCTTCCAAGCGCAGGCGCCAGTGCGGGTAGAAGCACGAGCACGAGTACGGTTGCGATGTCTTCGACGATCAGCCACCCAACTGCAATTCTACCGTCGACCGAATCGAGGATCCCGCGATCCTCGAGAGCTCTCAACAGCACCACCGTGCTTGCAACCGAAAGGCAAAGGCCGAAGACGAGACCTGATCCCCACGGCCATCCCCATATCACCGAGATCGCAGTGCCCAACATGGTCGCAATGGCGATTTGAACTATTGCTCCCGGAATCGCGATTCGCTTTACAGCGAGCAGGTCGTCGACGGAAAAGTGAATGCCGACCCCGAACATCAGCAGGATCACGCCGATCTCGGCCAGTTGCTGCGCGAGGCCGGTGTCCGCCACAAGTCCCGGTGTGAATGGGCCAACGACTATGCCGGCGAGCAGGTACCCGACGAGAGGGGGCATCCCGACCTTCGTCGCTATCAGGCCGAGCACAAAGGCGAGCCCAAGTCCGGCGGCGATGGTCGTTATTAGAGAAGTGTCGTGGGGCATCGACGCAATTTGTTCGAATGGAGGAACCGTGGACACCCTGAACGAGTTGTTAGGGCTCTGTACAGAATGGCGGCGGACGATGATTACAACCGGGCATTTTCATACATTTTCCTCATGACCATATCCCCCATTCGCCGCGCTACGGCTGTGTGGTTCGTCGTTGCGCTGAGTTTTCTCGCGCTGGCAGCTATCAGATACCGCTCCGCAGAAGCCCGCAACAGTCAACTTCTCGACGCTCGACAGTCATCAGCTGCGGCGACTGCATTCGTCGGAGTGACGGTCCTCCCCATGGATACCGAGCGACTGCTCGACAATCAGACTGTTGTCGTGCGCGACGGCCGCATCGTCTCGGTCGGCCCGGCTGCGAGCACGAGCGTTCCAGCAGATGCACTGAGAATCGAGGGTCGCGGAAAGTTCCTGATGCCCGGACTGGCCGAAATGCACGCGCACGTGCTGGGGCCGCAGGCGCAGAATTCGGAGGAGCTCAACCGCGACATCATGTTCCTCTACATCGCGAATGGAATCACGACGATTCGCGCGATGCTCGGTGCGCCGAACCAGCTTGTGTTGCGCGATCAGCTGAACCGTGGCGAAGTGCTGGGCCCCACGATGTATGTCGCTGCTCCGTCGCTCAACGGAAACACAGCGCCTGATGCACAGACCGCAGAACGGCTCGTGCGCGCACACAAGGAGGCTGGCTACGACCTCCTCAAGATCCATCCGGGAATGAATCGCGCCGCGTATGACGCAATGGTGCAGACATCCCGCACGGTGGGGATCACGTGGGGCGGTCACGTGTCGGGTCAGATTGGCGTGGAGCACATCCTCGACACGAAGCAGTCGACGATCGACCACATCGACGGTTATGTCGAGGCTGCGGTATCCGACGACCTGAAGCGTGCGATGGCCTCCGGGACGCAGGTGCCGCCGGCGCAGGCGTGGCGATCCGTCACCGACGAGCGGATGCGTGCGCTCGCTAGACGCACGAAGGAGGTTGGAACGTGGAACGTTCCGACGATGTTCCTGTGGGAAAGCTTCTATGGTCCCGGGACACCCGAGGAATGGTCGACGCGTGAGGAATTGAAATACGCGCCGAAGCAATGGGTCACCAACTGGGGAAATCAGAGACGGCAGCGTATGCAGCAGGATGTTCAGGCTGGTGTCACTCCAACTGACGCTGCGTTCTTTCTGTCGCTGCGGAGGAAGATGCTGAAGTTCCTCGCAGACGAAGGTGCTCCGCTGTTGATGGGAACTGATTCTCCGCAGATGTTCAACGTGCCCGGGTTTGCGCTGCACCGTGAGCTTGGCGTTGCGATCGCCGCTGGACTCACACCTTGGCGGGTGCTCGAGTCAGGATCGAAAAACGTCGGCTTGTATGTAGCGCAGGACCTGAAGCAGGATGGTCGTTTCGGAACCGTGACCGTGGGAAGCCGGGCTGATCTCGTTCTTCTGGACGCGAACCCACTTCAGAATGTGGCGAACCTCGCGAAACGCTCAGGCGTGATGGTGAAGGGTCGCTGGGTTCCGCGCGAGGAGATCGACAGGGGTTTGGCCGCTCTGGCCGCGAAGTACGCGCAATAGAAGGGCGTTTTTAGAGGGGCGTTTTAGAGGGGCGTTTTTCCGCCGCGGATGTCGCATTTCTCTGAGCCTCCGCGCGCCCTTTTCTGCGCCCTCTTGACTTGCGCTCTGTGTCCTCTTGTATGTATGGCCAGGGGCAGAATCGAACTGCCGACACGCGGATTTTCAGAGCCCGACAACGAGTTTGCTTAGTGTAATTGTAGGTGCCTCGAGTTCACGCTAACACCGTGTTCTATAACGATTTCCGAAGTTCTAAGTTTGCGCCAGTTTCGCCTGTTGATCAATGTCATCCGGCGGTAGTTTGCGTTTTGAGGAGTTTTTCAGGACCCTTCCAGCTAACACCGCGGCAACAAATTGCCGTCTTGGCGCCTAAGACAAATCGGACCAAAGGTATTACTTGAGACCGAGCGATCATTGAAAGAACGCCCAAGGCACGTGGGGGTCGATGGCTGTAGATCGGGCTGGTTGGCGGTAACCCGCGGAGCGGGTGGTCTCGAACATTCTATTTTTTCAGACATTGGCGCGTTGGCGTCCGCGCATGCTGACGCTGAACTCATTCTCATTGACATTCCCATTGGATTGCCGTGGGACGAGGCGCCAATTCGCCCGTGCGAGCCTCGTCTGAAGTTCTGGTTGGGTTCGCTGCTTTGGCGTTTAGTATCGCATTGCTACTTTAAGAGCACGGGCCAGGGGAGGCATTTCCCCCGGGCGCACCTCGGAGCGATTACAATACCTGATGCCGCCAGCTCAGATCACACACAGGCTCGTGCCGATTCCATCATGAATGGCTGACGTACCGGACCGATTGTCATCGGCTCTCTCCGGCCGTTATCAGATCGAGCGCGAGCTTGGGTCGGGTGGAATGGCAACCGTCTACCTTGCCGAAGACACGAGGCATCATCGAAACGTTGCTATCAAGGTGCTGCGCGAGGACCTCGCCGCGTCGATGGGCGCAGCGCGTTTCCTTCGCGAGATTGAGATAGCCGCGCAGCTTCAGCATCCGAACATTCTGCCGCTTCTCGATTCAGGCAATGCGGACGGGTTTCTGTTCTATGTGATGCCATACGTAGCCGGTGGGTCGCTGCGCGAGCGACTGGCTCGCGAGGGTGAGCTGCCCGTGCATGAAGCTGTGCGATTGCTCACAGAGGTGGTGGATGCGCTGTCGCACGCTCACGAGCATGGTGTGGTGCATCGCGACATCAAGCCCGACAACGTCATGTTGTCCGGCCGGCATGCACTCGTCGCCGACTTCGGCGTCGCGAAGGCGGTGAGCGAAGCGACCGGTGGCAACAATGTCACGACGCTTGGCGTCGCACTGGGTACGCCGACCTATATGTCGCCGGAGCAGGCCACGGCCGACCCGGGCATCGATCACCGCAGCGACATCTACGCCATTGGCGTGATGGCTTACGAAATGTTGACGGGGCGAACTCCGTTCGCGGGTACTACTTCGCAGCAGGTCATTGCGGCTCATATGACACAGTCACCCGACCCTGTGACAAGGCACCGGCCCGGCGTTCCGCCTGCGCTCGAAGCGCTGGTCATGCGATGCCTCGCAAAGCGTCCGGCCGATCGCTGGCAGACTGCGGGTGAGCTGCACAACGCGCTCGAGCCGTTTGTCACGCCGTCCACAGGAGTTACAACTACCCACACTCTGCCTCACAGACGCCGCCGCGTCCCCAACTCGACGGCGATCGCGCTTGGGGTTGTCGCCATTGCGATAGTTGCGGTCGCGAGCTGGCTTCTGTTCGGCCGGGCGGACCTATCCGGTAACGCTGCGCCGAATTCGATTGCGGTGATTCCATTCGAGAATCTCAGCAGCGACACCAGCATGGTTTACTTCGCCGCCGGAATGGCGGACGAGATGGCCAATGCGCTCGCCGGTGTGCCGGGACTTCGGGTCATGGCCCGAACATCCGCGGCTGCATTCACAGGGAAGAACGCTACAGCGCAGGAAATCGGGCGGGCGCTGAACGTAGACGTCGTACTGATGGGAAGCGTGCGACGGGATGGTGAGCGGTTGCTGGTGTCGGCGCATGTAGACCGGACATCCGACGGATCGCAGCTGTTCGCGCAGCGGTACGATACGGTTTATGCCAACGTTTTCCAGGTGCAGGAGGCGCTTGCGCGGGGGGTGGCCAACCGGCTCCGAGCGACTCTATCTCCCGCTGCCGAGCAGGCGGTTCAGGCACCACGCGGGACGGATGATGTCGAGGCCTACGACCTGTATCTCAAGGGCCAGTATTTTTTTGAAAAGCGCGGCGGCGATAACCTCAATCGGGGCATCGACTACTTCAAGCGCGCCATCGCCCGCGACGGAAGTTTTGCCAGAGCGCACGCAGGATTGGCGATGCTGTACAGCATACTTCCGGGCTGGACCCAGGTCACCGATGTAATGCCGTTGATCGAGGCAGAACGTGGCGCGCGGCGTGCCTTGGCGATCGACTCCACATTAGTCGAGGGACGCCTCGCGCTGGCTAATGCGCTGACGGGTCTTGGGCGCCCGCAGGAGGCGGAACGCGAGTTTGTCGTGGCACTGGCAATGGATCCGCGCAGCGCAACCGGTCACCAATGGCGTGGCGCAAATCTCAATCTCCTCGGCCGCTCGGCCGAAGCGATCCGCGAGGGGCAAATTGCGACCGAGCTGGACCCGCTGTCCGCTGTGGCTTGGAGCGATCTCGGTTACATCCTGATATCGGCTCGGCGATTCGATGACGGAATTCGCGCGATCAATCGCGTGGTCGAGCTCGAACCCGCCTTGGGGATAAGCTATTCGTACGTTGGTATCGCGCACACTTTCAAAGGGCAAGCGGACAGCGCTGCTTGGGCGTTCGAGGAGGCGTACCGGGCGGATCCATCGGCGCCAGGTGTACGCGCTTATCGCATCTGGGGGTTTGCGCTAAAGGGCCAATGGTCGGATGCGGACAACGCGTTCGCGGAGTTTGAACGCACTATAACGGGCAGCTCGCGTCACGCCGATTTGGTGATTGCATACCTTGGTCTAGGAAACCGAAAAGCCGCCCTGGCTGCACTGGAGGTGGCGGCCCAACACCGCTCCTACAACGTGGTCATCTCTGCGCTCGGGTGCGATCCCACCTACTCTCTGCTCAAATCGGAGCCGCGCTTTATAGCAGTGGTAAAGCAGCTCGGGCAGGGGATGTGCACCGGGACTGTGCGCTGGCCGATACCCCAGAGGCCTGCTGTGCCCAGCTCCTGAACGGCCGCGCGGTTCCCGTGCTTGGGCCGGGGCAAGCCGCCAAAGACAAAGCGACGTTACCACAAATACAATTGAGGGGTTTTTGCTGGCCTAAAGCGCCAGATCGGCGGGACGCATCACAGTGTCAGCAAGAAGCACCTTGATCGCTACGTCAGCAAAATCGAATTCAAGTACAACAATCGCGGCATTGACGATGGAGAGCGATTGGTACGGGCTATTCGCGGAATCGAAAACAAGCGCCTCATCTACATAGACCAAACGAGCAATGAATGAAGAAAGAACGGTGTACGCCAGATACACACTTTCGACACCTTTCTACTATCGCAGACTGTTCGATTTCGAAATATCCGTGAAGTTCACCCCCGAGGTTTGTTTCTTGGCGCTCGCGGGCAAGAAGCCAATGAGGTACGGCAAGAAGACCGATGAAGGCCACGCAGACAGACTCAACGTGCTACAACGTCACGAACCTGCGGTAGAGTCGCTGTTGAAGGACATTTGCTCAACGACGCCTCGTAAAGACGTGCAGCGCGATGACGTGCTCGATGCTGTCGTGGCACTAATCACTGCCGAATCGCGTACGGGAGTGTTGACCTCTCTCATCGGCATACCGTCACACGATAGGGCCGGACTACCTATCGAAATGCTTCATCTCAAAACGTGAAGAAAGAGCGTATGATTCGCGCGCAGGATCTCCCTGAGGGTTGGAAGCCTGGCGATAGCGGAGTAATCCTCGACGATAGTGATATGGTTCCGCCCGATTTATCAGTTCCACCGCTGCGGTCTTTGAATAATGCACAGCGAGGAAGTTTTGGAGAATTTCTGTTCAGCATTGTAGCGGCGCGAGAATCTAATGAGAAAGTTCGGGCGGTCCGTCGGAATCGTACCGATTTCCTAGTCGGCAATATTCCCGTCGACGTTAAGACCACGATTCGGAATCTTGACCGTGTCCTGCCTTCCCTTCGCCCGTATCGCGGCCCTCGGACAGAAGCAATCTCCTACGCCCAGGTTGAGTTCGGTGCGGAGGGGGCCCGGATTTCTATTGAGTCGAGTATCCTGGCATCACTGTCATGGTCCGACATCGTTGAAATTTGGCAACGGTGGGCAGAACAGACTGCGAGTAAGTCCATGCCCGCGGAAAAGGGGATTGGCATCAGTCCGATCCGGCTCGCAGTGCATGAACATTTCGCAAAGTTCGGCTTCCGTGCACGAGTGATTTATCGAACTATCCAAGGGCAGTTTCGAAACGAGAGTCCCGCGAATCTGTTGCCCACTGCGACCGAAAGCGATCGGGTCACCGTCTTTCTCGACTTCGCAGACCAGAGACTGGTTGAAGACAACATTCGGAGAGTGATCATGTTTCCAGATGTGATTGCTCCGTCCTTGCCCCTTCTAGCGCAAACGCGATTGCACCGCCCGAAGGTGGATCTCACGCAGATTCCAGCGCGTTTTGTCTTCTCTAGTCTCGCCGCACTGTTTCTCAATGCAGAGAAGATTCTCACCCCATCGAACAAACCAGGGACCAACTTCTAGAGCCTTCGTAATAGTGGATTTCGTGTGCTCGCGGTTCCTTTGGAGTCCATGAGCAGTGGGTATATGGCGAGTACGGCGGGACTGGTGTCGCACTTTGCGGGGACTGGTTTCGGAGACGAAAACGACAACTCGCTGAAGCTCCTTTTTCATATCGCAGCAGCGACCCCGAGTGAGGGTCTCCCCGTTCCAATCTGTGTTGCACCGGGTTGGATTATTCCAGGAGCGCAATACGTAGTCAGGGCCTCCATACAGCAAACGGGAGAATTTCAAGGCACGCTGAATCTTGAATGTTATTGGGATTCGAACGGCACGATGGCCACACAGCCAATAATATTCGACACGCAGCCAATCAGGAGGCTTTAGGAATCGTGAGCGTCATGAAGTGATCTACGATCCCCGCCCGGCGAGCCCTCGAATTGAGACAGCGTATCCTCGAAAGCATGACCGCCGAAGAAATCGCGGAGTACGCTAAAACGCACCCGGTGGAAGTTGCCAATGAGATACAGGAGCCCGTGCCCAGCGACGAAACGCACCCTTAAAACGTGTTTCTTGCCGCCCCGCGGCCCCACAGAGCCACGATCGCCCTAACCCTTGGATTCGGCCCCTGCTTCGGGCGATGTTCGGCCCACCCCAGGCATTTGGATGCCTCAGGCAAACGAGTTACTTGATCTCAGTCGCTTGTGACCAAACGACCTGCCACTGCCCCTGCCGCCGTTCATAAGTATCGGTGTGCCAGTACCGTGATAAGGGAACCTTTTGGCCCTGCACCACGATTTCGAGATGCGACGAGTACCGAATGACCGCCGCATTGTCATACAAGCGGACTGCAATGGAATCGGGGCTCCAAACGAGATAGTCCAGCACGCCAGTGGCGATTCCCCCCAAATATTGTTCCTTCGAGAGCGTTCCCCCCAGGGGGTTGACGAGTTGAAAGTCGCTTGCGTGCAGGCGATTTGCCACAGCCGTGTCAGCCTGTACCAAAGCGCGGAGGCGTTCGCGTTCGGTGAAGCGAATAAGATCCGCTTCGGCTCGGGTATTTCGGGAAATGCCCTGGGCTTGGACGTCGGCCGTCGCAGGTGGGCGGCATGCCCCCGAAGCCGCCGCGGCGAGGATCCAAGCTCCTATCAAGATCAGACTCTGTCGCGGGTTTTGCATTTCCGCTCCGTGAGATAGTAAATACGCGCTGCCTACGCCAATTAGACGCCATTTTATGCGCCGAGGCGCACGCAAACGTAGTTCCGCTCTCAGTCTAATTCCACCTCAAGCGTTTCAGCATGAGATATAGAAACCTCTGAAAAGGCAGCTGGCGGTTACCGCGTCCACCGGTGTCGAAAAGACGATCTCGGAAAGCCTAACCCTCGCATGGACTTGTTGATGTGGACCTGGAGTCTGCAGAGGCGCGACAGTTTGCGCCGTTGCTACTCCCTGCTACCGCCGTGTTTGGTCGCGCCTCAAAATTACGGTCACATTGGTTATATCGCTCGGACGTGTCCTCCAGCTTGGTTATTCGAGATCCGATCGGGCGGCACAATGCGAGGGACTCGCTGTTGGTTGAACTGCGGGCCGAGGGACAGACAGTGTTTCCGGGCTCCATCCATCCAGCAGGAGAACCCGTAGAATGGGCTGGAAATTGGGAGCCGCTCGAGGTTGATGGGGACGATTTAGTCCGACGGGTGCGAACCTTAGCAGTACTCTCCGTCCTGAAGCGCCATTGGACAGTCGGACAAGCAGACGATAATGCGGTTTTGGCCGTTATCGATCTGCTTGCCCATGCGAAAATGCAATCAGATTCAATAGCCAGTTTTCTGGAGGCTGTCATCGGACGCCGGCAATACTCGAGGTACCTCGACATGGCGCGAAATGACGCGCCTCGGTCATCGTTGCGTCAATTAGCCCGAAATATTGCAAGCTTGGAGGTCCTTCTAGGTAAACTGGTTACCGACTGGATCTTGCGTCTTCTCGACGATCCCGCGTGAGTACTCGTATGGAGTCGCTGATCTGAGTCTGAGGTAATCGTTAAAGCGAATTGAATTTGAGGACTTTTTCAGGACTTTTATACGAACGGCCACCCGACATCGGTGGCCGTTCTTTCGTAAGTGCGTGATTTCAAAGCTGTTATAAAATGGCCAGGGGCAGAATCGAACTGCCGACACGCGGATTTTCAGTCCGCTGCTCTACCAACTGAGCTACCTGGCCCTGCAACTGCGCCCACTGATGGCGCGGTTCGCAATGTAATTCCCGCTTTCTAGCGCTGGTACCCCTCGGCCCGAGTCCTGCTATTACGCCGCCCGGGCTCCGACAGGTGCCAGCCTCGATAATTCACACTGGAGATATCAATGAGCAAGCTCCTGCGCGGCCTGGCCGCGGGATACGGCGCACGGAAACTGACCGGTGGCTGCGGCTGCACCGGCATCATCGTCTTCATACTTCTCTGGTGGCTACTCGGAAATTTCGGAATCTTCCAGTAATATTCCGCACTGATACCTGATCCACCCCGTCGTTTACTTCATTGCGGTCATTGCTGATCATCCCCTCTCTGTACCTCCGCGTTGGCGGCCGTCGAGGCCGCCAATCTGCGTCCTCTTTTTAACCACTCTGCGACCTCTTTTTTAAATGGAATGGATATCTGACCCCAATGCGTGGGTAGCCTTCCTCACGCTCACGGCGCTCGAGATAGTGCTCGGCGTCGACAACGTGGTGTTCATATCAATTCTGGCGGGGAAGCTTCCGCCGGAAAAGCGGGCAAAGGCACGCCAGGTCGGCCTGGGCCTGGCGATGTTCATGAGAATAGCCCTGCTGCTGGCGATTTCATGGGTCATCGGCCTCACGGCGCCGCTGTTCAACGTGCTGAACCAGGAAATCTCTGGCCGGGATCTCATCCTGCTTGTTGGTGGTCTCTTCCTGCTTGCGAAGAGCACTCACGAGATGCACGGCCAGCTCGAGGGTGAGGAAGGCCACGCGTCAGCGAAGGTGGCAGCCTCATTCGGCGCGGTGATCTTCCAGATACTCCTGCTCGACATCGTCTTCTCGCTCGATTCAGTGATCACCGCAGTCGGCATGGCTGACGACATCGGCGTGATGATCGCCGCAGTGGTGATCGCCGTCGGGTTCATGATGTTTTTTGCCGGAAAGATCAGCAGCTTTGTCGATAAGCATCCGACAGTGAAGATGCTTGCACTCAGCTTCCTGCTCCTCATCGGCATGAGCCTCATCGCCGAAAGCTTCGACCTGCACATCCCGAAGGGCTACATCTACTTCGCGATGGCGTTCTCGCTCTTCGTCGAAGTGATCAACATGAAGCTCAGGAAACGTTCGAAGGATCCGGTGCATCTGCACACGCCATACAAGGCGGATGCTCCTCCCCCGCCGGCAGCTAAACCCTAGCGCGCACCGTGTGTGGCGGTAATCACCGACTTGATGCCGCCACGCAGGTTGAAATCACCAACGACCCGCATCCACTTCGGCTTCGCCGCCCCAGCGAGATCGTCGAGGATGCGGTTGACCGCTCTCTCGTAAAAGATGCCGTCGTTTCTGAAGCTCCATAAATAGAGCTTCAGGCTCTTGAGTTCGAGACACACTTCTCCCGGAACGTAGGTGATCCGGATGATCCCGAAATCCGGAGCCCCGCCTTTCAGTAAAGCGAGCTCCTCTGCGTCGCTCTCGATGCCACCAAGCGGGCAGAGCGACGTGAACTCGTTGCAGTCCATGTGGATTTCATAGTCGCGATCGGGATAGGGATTCGCGAACGTCTCGAGCAGGTCAGGTCGTGGCATCCCTCAAGATAGCGCCGTTCTGCCACGCCTTCGAGTTGAGCCTACTGGTCTTCCTTGCGAAGCTTGCGTGACATCTCGTCGAGAATCGCCTGCTCTTCGCTGGTCAGACTACCGATCCCCTGCTTCGAAATTTTGTCGAGGACCATGTCGAGCCGCTCAGCTGACTCGCGGGTTTCACTCCCCGGTCGCGGAATGACCGCGGTCCGCGCAGATCTTGCGGCGACCGCATTGCTCTTCGCCACTACCTCGTCGATGCCCTCGCCGCGCTCCGACCTGTCGCGGTTACGTGGCACACGACGCGGAACCGCGCGAAAATCTTCAGGCTCATCGGGTACCGGCGAAACCCAGCGCCTGAAGTTGTCGAGGCCGCCGAATGCCGACACGCGGAGATAGATCCACCCGAACGCCAGGCCGCCAAGATGAGCGAACCAGCCGATGCCGGATCCACCCTTCGCCGATGTGATGCCCATGGCGAGGTTGATCAGCGCGAGCCATACGACGAGCCAGCGCGTTTTCATTGGAAGAACGCCGAACACGTACACCTCTTCGTCCGGCCATCTCAGCGCGTAAGCGAGCAGCACTCCCATCACCGCTGCCGAAGCACCGACGAGTCCCGCATTCCCGGTCGAAAGCAGGTGCGCTATCGCGCCGCCAATGCCGCACCACAAATAGAAGTAGGTAAAGCTGCGCGCGCCCCATATGTGCTCTATGCGCGGGCCAAACATCCACAGCGACAACATGTTGAAGCCGATGTGCCAGAGCCCGCCATGCACGAACATATAGGTGACGATCGTCCACCACTCGGCAGGAAATCGCGTGGGGTCGAGACCGAGGATGCCGAAAACACTGTTGCCGCCAAACAGGGTGACCTGCAGGAAAAACACACCGACATTCGCCGCCATCAGCCATTGCACTGCTGGCGTCATTCTGGGATGTTGAATTGCCTCTTCGTACGTGTCTGACATGTTTGGCCTGCTGGGTTTCTTGCTGTTACTTCGCTGCGGCTTGAGTGACGATTTCCTCGCAAAGCTCCGCAAATGACATTCCGGCTGCGGCTGCACCCTGCGGAATGAGACTGAGCTCAGTCATTCCGGGCAACGTGTTCGCCTCCAGACAATAGAATCCACTCGCGGTCCCCGCCCCATCATCGGAAGATGTCAGCCGAAAATCAATCCGTGCATACCCGCCAAGCTTGAGCGCCCTGAATGCTGCAAGGGCCTGCTGCTGAACGATCAGCGTCTGCTCTGCTGACAAATCCGCCGGAAACTCCTCGGTCGCCATTCCCGCTGTGTACTTGCACTCGTAGTCGTAGATCTCGTGCACGGGCTTGATCTCGCCCACCGGCAATGCGCGATCGCCAAGTATTCCAACCGTCAACTCCCTGCCCGGAATGAATTGCTCGATCATGACTTCATCATCGTAGAGAAACGCCTCGGCTACTGCGGCCTCGAACTGCCCTGCCTGCTTTACAACGGTAAGACCCACAGTGGACCCCTGCTTCGACGGCTTCACGACCACCGGTAGTCCGAACTGCGCTTCCACCTCTTCAAGGCTTGCAGGCGCCATCAGCCAGTCAGCGGTTTGTACACCTGCGACACGAAAGAGTTTTTTCGAGAGGTCCTTGTCCATCGCAAGCGCACTGGAGAGATGTCCGCTCCCCGTGTATTTCACTTTCGCCATGTCGAGGAGCGCCTGAATCGTTCCATCTTCTCCCATACCTCCGTGCAGCGCGAGGAACACGACATCAGCGCCTGCAATCTCAGGCCTGGTCTCGAGCGAAGTCAGAAACGCGCCACCTGTCGCACGCGCCAGCGCATCGAGTGACGGCGGTTCGGTTCCAACGGCGCTCGTCGCAAGGGCGCGCTGCTCTTCCTCGCCCAGTGGTCCACGCGACGGATCGAATGCGATCACGTCATGGCCCTTCGACCTGAGCGCCAGCACGATCCGGATTCCGGAAGCCAGCGATACGTTTCGCTCAGATGAAGAGCCGCCCATCAGCACCGTGATCTTCAACTTCCCTGCTCCTTATCTGCTCATCATGTAATGCAGCATGTCCGAGCGCGTCACGATTCCAAGTATCCTGTCATCGTTGCGCACCAGCACTGCGGGATTCGATTTCGACAAGAGCTTTACAACGCTCTCGACAGGCTGATCGCCGGCAACCAGCGGAAACGGTGAATCCATCACTTCGCTCACGGTCGCGTCCAGCAGCTTCGGATTCTCCAGACTCTTCTGCGAGAGCGACCAGTCACTCACCGACCCGACACAATCGATGCCATCGAGAACCGGGAGTTGCGAGATGTCGTGAAGCGTCATCAGGCCAAGAGCCTGTCGCACAGGTGCGCCTGGTGATGTGCTGACGACAGCAGGCGTGTCGCTTTCCTTCCTGCCGAGTACATCCATCACGGTGACGCGCGTCGTGTCCAGCATCTGGTTCTCACGCATCCATTCGTCACTGTAGAGCTTCGACAGATAGCGCTCGCCGGTATCACAAAGCACTGTCACGACAAGGGCCTCCGGATCATCGACCTCGCGCGCGACTCTCAGAGCGACATGCGCGATCAGGCCCGAAGAGCCTCCGACGAACAAGCCTTCTTCACGAGTGAGTCGTCGCGCCATCGCAAATGCAACCTTGTCTGACACTGACTCGAACTCGTCGATCACGCTCATGTCGAGGGTACCGGGAATCTTGTCCTGGCCGATTCCCTCGATTTTATATGGGACCCCTTCCCTGATTTCCTTTCCGTCGGTCCGCCAGTAGTCGGCGAGAATCGACCCCACGGGATCCCCGGCGATGATGCGAATCGCCGGGTTCTGCTCCTTCAGGTAGCGCCCGACTCCTGTGATCGTGCCGCCAGTTCCTGCAGCCGACACGAAATGAGTAATGCGACCTTCTGTCTGCTCCCACAGCTCGGGGCCAGTTATGTCGTAATGGGCCTGCGGATTTGCCTCATTGTAGAACTGGTCGGCGAGGATCGCATTTGGGGTTTCCTTCGCGATCCGCTTTGCCATCATCACGTAACTGTCGGGATGGTCGGGCGGCACTGCCGTCGGAGTGATGATGACCTCGGCACCGAACGCCTTGAGTAACCTGACCTTTTCCTGCGACATCTTGTCTGGCATCGTGAAGATGCACTTGTAGCCACGCAGCGCTGCGGCAATCGCGAGAGCAGCGCCGGTGTTGCCGCTGGTTCCTTCTACGATCGTCCCGCCCGGCTTGAGCTTTCCCTCTCTTTCCGCCTTCTCGATGATCGGAATCGCGATCCGGTCCTTGATCGATCCGCCGGGGTTGAAGAATTCAGCCTTCCCATAAACGGGGGTTCGAATTCCCTTCGTTACGGCATTGAGCCTGATGAGAGGCGTCCACGAAATGGTTTCGAGGACATTCTCATACGGACGCCGGTTGCGCTCCGGAGGAGCCACTACTGGCCCGCGCCTGATGTCTGCGTGCCTGACTTTTTGCCGAGTATGCTGTCGCCTGGGAGTGGCGGGGCGTCGGGGTGTCGGAAGTAGACCGGGAACAGGATCGACACTGGCACAGCCTGTCCGCGCGTTTTTGCAGGAATGAACCGCAGCTCGCTCGCGCCTCTTACTGCTGCGGAGTCCATCGATCCATGGCCCGAGGTTTCCGCAACGTTCGTCGATTCAGGAACGATCTGCCCCTGTTGATCGATGAATACACGAAGCGTGACGTTGGCCTGAACCTTTCTCGAGTAGAGCGACGGCGGGTACCTGAACGGGAGTTCCTTGTTCAGCATCACCGGCAGCTCATCTGGGCGTGGCCCCACTTCAGTGAATTTTCCGGCCGCACCGTCATCCCTCGAGCAGGCTCCGGCGGTCGCAGCGAGCAGAAACGCGGCTGCCGCGTTCTTCATGCGGGCTTTCATCAGCATCGCGGTAATCTAGCCCTGCTTCGCCCGGGTCACGAGGCGATGGAGGTGGGTAAGTGCCTCGAGTGGAGTCATCGAATCAGGGTTGAGGCCTGCAAGCTCATCGACCAGCGGATGATGCGCGCCGAAGAGCCCCAGCTGTGAAACCTGGCCTGACAATTCGCCTCCCTTTCCCGTCGATCGCGATAATGCCGTGGTGACTGCATGGTCATCCGGGGCCCGCTTGTCGTTCTCGTAGTTATTGAGGATCTGTCGGGCCCTCTCAAGCACGGCTGGCGGCAGTCCGGCAAGCCGGCCAACCTCAATTCCATACGATCGGTCTGCACCACCGGTAACCACGCGGTGCATGAACAGCACCTGGTTGTCTGTTTCACGCACCTCGACGCTATAGTTACGAACTGCTACTAATTCGTCCGCCAACTGCGTGAGCTCGTGATAGTGCGTCGCGAACACCGTCTTGCACCCGATCACGTCGTGCAGATGCTCGCTGACCGACCAGGCGATTGAAACGCCATCGTAAGTCGAGGTGCCACGCCCGATCTCGTCGAGTAGAACGAGACTCCGTACAGTCGCAACGTGGAGAATGGCGCTCGTTTCAGACATCTCCACCATGAACGTAGACTGCCCACGCACCAGATTGTCGCTTGCTCCCACACGCGTGAAGAGCCTGTCTACAATCCCGACGTTCGCGCTCGTCGCCGGTACAAAGCTGCCGATCTGCGCCATCAGCACGATCAGCCCGATCTGTCGCAGGTACGTTGATTTCCCTGACATATTCGGGCCCGTGAGAATCACAAGGCGGGCGCCCTCCGGCAAATTCACGTCATTGGGAATGAACTTCTCCCGGGCCATCATCCGCTCGACTACAGGGTGCCTGCCTCCCTTGATCTCGAGTTCAAACCCGTCACTTATCGAAGGCCGCACATAACCCTCACGCTCGGCAACCTCGGCAAGCGTCGAGAGGGCGTCGAGCTCCGCTGTAACCTGCGCGATACACTGGAGCCGCCTGATCTGGCCGCCGATTTGTTTTCTGAGTGCCTCGAAGATCTCCCGCTCTTTTTCCTCGATTCGCTCAGCGGCGTTGAGAACCTTCTCTTCATGCTCTTTCAATGCGGGCGTGACGTAGCGCTCGGCGCCAGTCAGTGTCTGTCGCCGCTGGTAATCGGCCGGAACCAGGTGCGAGTTCGTATTCGTGACCTCGATGAAGTACCCGAACACGCGGTTGTAACCGACCTTGAGCGAATTGATGCCGGTGCGTGCACGCTCGTCCATCTGGATTCGCGCAATCGCATCCTTTCCACCATCACGCAGTGAGCGAAATTCATCGAGTGCCGCGTCGACGCCTTCGCGAATGCAGCTGTCGTCACCCATCGCTACAGGGGGACGCTCGACTATGACATCGATAATCGCCGTTGCGAGATCCGCACAACCGTCCCATCGCTGCATGAGCGCCGCAAGGGGCCCGGTCTCAAAGCCCTGTTCTCTATTCAGTTTTTCAAGCGCTTCGTGAACTGACCGAAGCCGGGATATCGAGTCGCCCAGCGCCCGCAGGTCGCGTGGTGTTCCCCGTCCTGCGGCTGCCTTGCTCGCGAGTCGCTCGATGTCGCGCACACCGTCGAGCGCTTCACGCAACGATTGCCTGCCAACCGGATCGCCGAAGAAGAGCCCCACCGCATCGAGCCGCGCCTCTATCGTGACTCTGGTCGTGAGCGGCGTGAGCATCCATTGCCTCAGCAGTCGCGATCCCATCGGAGTGAGAGTCCGATCGAGCACTGACAACAGGGTTCCACTCGCATCTCCCCCGCGCAACGATTCGACGAGCTCGAGGTTACGGCGCGTCATTTCGTCGAGCGGCATCGTACCGCCGGGGCGCTCGATGACCGGCCGCGCGAGATGTGGCATCCCGGAGGGCTGAAGCTCATGCATGTAGCGCATGAGCGCGCCTGCAGCAGAGATCGCCGGTGTGTCATGCTCCGAGATTCCGAGCCCTTCAATCGACGCAATTCCAAAGTGACGCGCGATGTCAGTGCCAGCGAGATCCGCATCGAACTCCCACGCCTCCCGCTCGGTCACAAGCGCACCTTCGTCGCGACTGTCCTGCACGACCTTGATCGGCGGGTTCATGCTGCGCGCGACGAGTATCTCTCTCGGCGCCAGTCGCGACAGTGCGGCGTCGATGTCCGCCAGCTGCGCGACGATCAGCCTGAACTCGCCGGTCGAAAGATCCGCCGCGGCAATTCCTGCGAGCTCTCCTGAAGGGAAGACTGCGCAAAGAAAGTTGTTGCGCGCCCTGTCGAGAAGGTCATCAGCAAACGCGGCGCCGGGAGTGATCGTCTCGACAACTTCGCGCCTGACGATTCCCTTCGCGTGCTTCGGATCCTCAGTCTGCTCGCAGATCGAAACCCTGTAGCCCTGCTGAACGAGCCGGCGCAGATACTCGGCTGCAGCCTTTACCGGAATCCCGGCAAGCGGAACTTCCGCTGCCCCACCGTTGTTTCGTGAAGTCAGCGTGAGGCCGAGCGCGCGTGAAGCTGTCTCGGCGTCTTCGTAGAACATTTCGTAAAAATCACCCATCCGGAAAAAGAGAATCGCGTTCTGGTGGCGACTCTTTATTTCCCGGTACTGCTGCATCAACGGAGTTGATGTTGCGCGACTCACGTGGTGTTACCGGGTGTCGGCTTGTACCACGAATCCTTCGATCTTCTTTGCCTTGAGCGAACGTTGTACCGCACTCGCCTGTCCCTGTGACGAATAGCGCCCGATCCTCACACGGAACGGTGCAGCCTCGCCATCGACGCGTGCCTCATATCCGTTTGTCTTGAGGCGCGAGACCATCGCGTCTGCCTGCGACTTGACGTTGTACGCCGCGACCTGAACTGACCATGCCCGTTCAGTATCCGGCGCTGAAGGCGGCGCCGTTCTCACCGGGGGCGACTGCGGTGGCGCTGTCGGAGTCACGCGCGGCGGTGTGCTCGAAGCACGAGGCACGTTGACCGGGGCACGCGTAACCGTATCCCGCGTAACCGGCGGTGCGCTTGGCGGTGCGCTTGGCGGTGCTATCGGTTGAGCACTCGGGGGGGCAACAACCGTGACTGGCTGGGTAGCGGGAGCAGTCAGAACCTGGCCGCTGTCAGCACGTGTCTGCGCAACTCCCACTGGTGCGGGCGCCGCGAGAACGATGCCTGCGCATCTCTGATTCAGATACGTAATCTGGTTGCGCAGCTCTGCATCGTTTTCGCTCGTGCGCGACAATGCGTCGGCTGTAACAGCACATCCGCCCTGCATGTCATTCTTGTCGAACAACGCACGGGCCATCCAGTATCCCGCTCGCGGACGCGCCGGGCTTTGTGGATGCTCGGCCACGAGCCGGTTGAGATGTCGAAGCGCGCCATCGTAGTTGGCGCGCGCGATCTCCAGCTGCGCCAGTCGAATCAGCGCATCCTCTACCCTTGGGGACAGGGGGAAATCGACGACGACGCGGCGATAGTCCATTTCCGCATCCGCCGCGGTAGACGCAAGCACGGCGCGCCAATAGACGGCCTCTGCGTAGTCGTTGGATCCCGGCGCTGCTATCGCGAGCATCGAGTCCACCAGCGCGCGCCCTGATGCAGCATCACCGTCGTTCACCAGCGTCTGCGCTCTCACGTAGACAGGATGGACCGCGGGAGCCTGCGCAAAGGCGATCACCGGACAGAGTGCCAGCGCTGCTACGTATAGAAATCTTTTTACCATCTTCCAGCTCCTGCTGTGTTATGCCGCGAGGCTTTCTTCACTATCGACACACATCGAAAGAACGAGTGTCGCCATTATCTGCTCCTCCGAAGAGAACTTCGTCTCCTTGAGAGCGATGTCTGCTTCGAGAAGCGCGTTGAGCGCCCGATCCAGGGACTCCGTGCTCCATCGACTTACTGCCTGAGCCCATGCTGCTGCTGCCGAACCCCAGGGCCGGCCGGTAAACGTCGATCCGGCAGTCTTCAGAAAGCCGAAGTATTCGCTCTGAAGCCTGCCCTGCGACAGCCCTTCATCAATTCTCGCCTTACCCCACGCAATTGCAATCGTCTGCGTCGCCAGCGCCATTACAAGTTGAACCCCTGACGTCTTGGGCTGATTCAAAACGTGGGGCAGCAGCTCCAGCGCGCGGGCTGCATTTCGTGCGGCAATCTGATCGAGAAGGTCGGCCATAGTTTCTCCGCGCCTGACTCCGACGACTGCCACTACATCCGACTCCTCGATATCCCGCTCGTTTGCGTAGCTGGCGAGCTTCTCGAGCTCTGACACCAGTTGATGAAGATCGGTCCCTACCGCGCTCTGCAGCAGCTCGGTCGCCTGGGGGGTGATTTTCATCCTGAGCTGGGTCGTCACGTAGTGCCCGATCCATTTCGGAATTCGATCGGCGCTGAGGTATCCGAACTCCATCGGTGTCGTGCTGGCCGCAAGGTCCTTGTCTGTCTTCGCCCCTGAAGCTTCAACGAGCAGGACCATTACATCTGGCGATGGCTTGAGCAGATACGCATCCAGAACTTTTCTGGCGTCCTTCTTCAGCGTGCCCGCATCCCGAATCACTATCACGCGCCGGTCTGCCAGCATTGGAAGGGCAGACAGGGCTGCATCGAGCGACTTCGCATCGAATTCGGAGCCACGCTTCACTTCGATGTTGAAGTCCCTCATCGCCGGCTCGACAGCCTCGGCAATGAGCCGTTTCATCGCGTCTTCCTTCTGGAAGTCGTCTTCGCCGCAAATGTAATACGCTCCATCGAACGTCCCTCGCTTGAGGGCATCGTGGAGCGTTTTCAGTGCGGAGTCAGCGGCCATGGTTCAAATATACCCGCCCCCCGGAGAACGACGCCTGGCGACGCTCAGCGATTCAGGCTCGCCATCTCCACAGACGCGAAGTGAACGGGCGACTGGTCGGCAAGGAGCGCGGCAGTCCAGATTGGAAGGCCTGATGGAAGGGCAGCCACCATCTCTGGAGCAGGCGAAGTCATTGTGGCGGGAACCAGCTCCTGCGTCGGTGCGATTGCAACTACCGGCGGGAAAACTATGTCGCGGGGGGAGTCCACTCTTCGGAGCGACATCCCGATATAGCCCAGCATTACCACGCTTGTGATTGCCAGAGTGGCGGCAAAGCGGCGGGACCTTCCTGATTGCGCGGCTTCGAGATCTGCCAGCTTCACTTCCCTGAGCCGGCTCTCGAGCTTCGCGCTGAAGCCTTCCGACGGATGGATCAGCGGAAGGCTCCGGAAAACCATCAGCGATCGACGAACGTTCGCGTCATGCTTCGCGCAATGCTCGCACTCCGTCATATGCACCTGCATTCCGACCAGCTCGATGCCGGGCAGAATGTCGTCTACGAACGCGAAGTGGTTTTCCCGGAACTGCTTACAGTCCATTCACCGAAACGATTAGAGGGTTCGGATACCAGTACCCACCACGACCATACTGGTTCCCGAACCCTCTAATCAAACACGCCGTCATCGCTTAATCCATATAGGGCGCAACGATCTCCGCGAACGAGTTGCGTGCCCTGTTCAACCGCGATTTCACGGTCCCCAGATTGCAGTCGGTGATCTCCGCAATCTCCTCGTACGACTTGCCTTCGAGCTCCCTCAGGATGAACACGTTCCGATGATGCTCGGGAAGCTTGGCAACTGACTCCTCGACGATCTCCCGGAGATGCCGCTTCCGGTACATGTCGTCAGGCCGTGATGTCGTATCCTCGAACTGAACGGGACGGTCATCTTCCTCCCAGTTCTTCTGCACTGCCTGGAAGAGAACAAGCGGGTTCCTCGAGCGGTTCCGCAGCTCGTTCTTCGCCAGGTTGGACGCAATGGTATACGCCCACGTGGAGAACTTCTTGGAACGATCGAACCTGTGCAGATGCCGGTACACGCGAATGAACACCTCCTGCACGAGGTCTTCCGCTTTCTCCCGGTCGCCGATGGTGCGATAGACGAAGTTGAGAAGCCGAGTCTGATAACGCTCGACGAGCTCCGAAAAGGCTCTCTCTTCTCCGCCCAGGAACGCTGTTACGACGGCTGAATCATCCATCGCCTTGAGCTGTTCCCTGACGTTCGCTCCCTTTGGCTGGACTGCCTGCCTACGAGCGATGCTTGCCATTTGCTGCTACCCCCCAAAGAATGAGAATCCGACGAGGAAAGGACTGAGTGCGCCTCCTGGTTGAGATCCTTGTCACGACACTGGATATTGCAGGGGTCATGCCTGACCGAGGCAGTAGCTAAGCCCTTAGTATCCAATGCTTTGACACAGAAAGGGTGCCGGGGGTTGTCCTGTGGTGAGCCACGAAGTGTCACCATAACCGGACATCCTCTCTTTGGGGTTAAAACCCCTTAATGGCGATTTACCCTTACGCCCGTATTCGGCGGGCTGAAAGCAGGACGCCAATCATGGACTTTCCGTCCACGATTTCCCCCGAGGAAACCCGCTCGATTGCAACTGAAAGGGGGGTGGGGTGCAACTCCAGGATCTCGTCAGATTCCAGTGCCTGATTGCCCCCGGTCAGGCCCATCGCAATGAAGATGTGAATCCGCTCATCGGTGAATCCCGGCGTGGTATAAAACGACGTGAGCGGCTCGATTCTCTCCGCGGAATAGCCGGTTTCTTCCCTGAGCTCTCTCAGCGCGCAGGCTTCGGGACTTTCACCCGGGTCGAGCCGGCCGGCAGGTATTTCATATAGGTAGCCATCGACGGCATACCTGTACTGCCTGATCAGCAGAATTCGCGGGTCGCTCTCAGATGGGTCATCGAGAAAGGGGACGATCGCGCTGGCCCCCGGATGCCGCACCATTTCGAGCTCCCCCACTGTTCCGTTGGGAAAGCTCACGGTGTCCACATCGAGCGAGATCACACGGCCGGAATACGCACGCCGTGAGTCAAGCTTGCTCAAGCCTCGGTGACCTCTCGAACTTCGAGCTGGCCGAGACCAAGAGCTTCAACTGGCGCCTTGATGATTTCAGGGTTCCCCACGACGACGACCTGAAGTTCGTCGGCCTTCACGTGATTGCGTGCCGCACTCAACACGCTCGCGGCGGTCACTCCGGCAACCATCGCCCTGTACGTATCGTAGTAAGTGTCAGGAAGGCCGTGGGTAACGAGGCTGGCAAGTGCAGACGCTATTGATGCCGTCGTCTCGTACCTGATTGGGAAAACACCGGCGAGATAGCTCGTCGCTAGCGTCAGCTCGTCCTGGTCGATTTCCTCGCTCTGCATCTTCGTGATTTCCTTGAGCGTTTCCTGAATCGCCTCACTGGTTACCTCGCTCTGCACGGCAGTCGAGATCACGAACGGCCCCGCCTGCCGGCGCCAGTCGTAATACGATGACGCACCGTACGTATAGCCGTGGGCCTCACGCAGGTTGAGATTGATGCGAGAGGAGAAAAGTCCCCCGAGCACCGCGTTCATTACGACGATGTCGAAGTAGTCAGGGTGGGACCGGGACAGTCCCACGTGACCGATCCGGAGCTCCGACTGCGCTGAGTCGGGCTTCGCCACGATCTGGACGCTTCGAGCTTGCCTTCCAGGCTTGTCAGCCACACGCACATCAGCCGCCCGGCTCCCTTTCCATGAACCGAACGCTGCTTCCGCGAGCTCGACACCCTGATCGCTGCTGACGTCCCCGACAATGAGCAGCGTTGCCCGGCCGGGCACGTAGGTGCGTGAATAAAAATCCGCAACGTCCTGCCGTGAAATTCGCGAGATGGAGCCTGTGTTGCCGCTCATCGGCTCCGCATACCGCGATTCGGCGGTATACACGAATCTGGAGAAGGACTCCTCTGCAAGTCCGCGCGGCTCCGCCATTATCTGCATTCGCTCGGCGAGCTTCTCTGCCTTGAGACGGGCGATGTCTGCCTCGTCAAATCTTGGCGACAACAGGACTTCAGCAAAAAGGTCGAACGCTGGCTCGAGTCGATCGGTCAGCACAGTCATGCTGGCCACCGTGTTGTCCCAGCCAGCTCCCGCCTCGACCGAGGTCCCGAGCTTTTCCAGGTCGAGCGCGAGCTTCATACCGTCACGCGATGTTGTCCCTTCCCGGAGCGCCTGTGCCGTCAGGTCCGCGAGACCTTCTAAACCGATTGGATCATCGATCGCTGTAGCGTCGACAACAATTGCAACGCTTACGACCGGAAGTTTTCTCACCGGTGCTACGATGACATTCAATCCGTTCGCCAGCACATGGCGCTCGAAACGAGGGAAATGGTATTCGCGCGGCTGGCCCGGAACCGGCCTCACTGACGTCGTCACGATGCTACCGCCTCGACTACTTCGGCGCCGTTCTCAGTGCTTTCACCCTGTCGAGGTATGTAGAGAAGCTTTGCCCGGTTATCTCGTCCCATCCTCTCGCTCGCAAATGCGCTCACCTGCTCTGCGGTAACCGAGCGATACCGGTCTGACTGAATGTTGATCAGGCCTGGATCACCGAGAAGCGTGGCGAACATGGAGATCCGGTCCGCGCGTTCCCCTGCAGACTGAAGTGCGGTCGTCATGTCGGTTTCTATCAGGGCCACTGCCCGTTCGACTTCTTCAACGGTCACGCCGTCGTTTGCAAGTCTGTCGAGCTCTATATCGACTTCAGCTTCGAGCTTTTCGGGAGATGTGTCAGGAAGGGCTGTAACATCGGCGATCAGAAGATCGGCTCCCTTCGCGAGGTCGAAGGTAAATGCCGATGCGTCAGCAGCAACCTGCCGCTCCCTAACCAGCGACCTGTAGAGCCTGCTCCCCCGCCGCATGCCGAGGATTGCGCCACAAACGCTGGCAGGGTAGTACTCGTCGCTTCCGAAAACCGGCGACCGAAAAGCCACATAAAGCCTGGAGAGGCTCACGTCGTCCTCGACCACCAGGCGAAGCGTTTCCCCGAACTTCTCCGGCAGGTCCATCTTCCCGAGCGGCGGTTTGCCTTTTCCTCTGGGTATCGCGCCGAAATATTGTTCGACGAGTGCCTTCGCTTCACCCGTTTCGAAATCACCGGCGATTGAAAGCACAGCGTTGTCCGGAGTGTAGTAGGTCCTGAAGAACAGCTCGACATCCTCGAGCGATGCGGCCTCCAGATCCTCCATCGAGCCGATCAGCGAGTGGTGAAACGGGTGCCACTCCGGAAATGCAAGCTCCGGCAGCTTTTCCCACCACGTACCGTAGGGCTGATTGTCCACTGACCAGCGCCTTTCGTTCTTCACGACATCGCGCTGCGTATCGAGCTTCTTCTGCGTCATCGCCGGAAGCAGCGCGCCCATTCTGTCCGCTTCGAGCCACAACGCAATCGCCAGCTGGTTCGAAGGCACGGTCTCGAAGTAATTGGTTCGCTCGAGCCACGTGGATCCGTTGAGTGTCCCGCCGGCTCTCTGAACAAGTTCGAAATGTTCATTCGCACCGACGTGCTCCGAACCCTGAAACAGCATATGCTCAAAGAGGTGTGCGAAACCGGTCCTGCCGATTCGCTCGTTTGCGGAGCCAACGTGATACCACAGATTGACGGCAACGATTGGTGCTGTCTTATCCTGGGACAGCGTCACCATCAACCCGTTGTCGAGACGGTATTGCTCTATCGGTATTCGCATGTCCGTAAATTGATTGGCTCCGTCAGGCAGAGGAACCCCATGTGCCCGCATCTCCACTTGTCGAACGAAGGATGATCTCCAAGCTGCTGGTTGCTGCTACAATGCTTGCTGGGCTGGCTGTATTCCTCGTCGCGCTCGCGTGGATGTTCCAGGAGCGCATTGCGTTTCAGCCGCCAGGCGGACCCTGGCCTGATCCGGTTGGCGTATCACGCATCGACTACTCAGCCACCGACGGACAACGACTTTTCGCGTACGTTGCCGGCGATCCTGCAGCCAGCGGAAAAGTCCTGATCGCCTTTCACGGAAATGCTGATCTTGCGGTCTGGCAAACCGATTGGGCGAACGAGGTAGTGAGAAACACTGGAGTGCCCGTAATACTCGCCGAATATCGCGGCTACATGGGCCTTGCCGGTCGGCCCACGTATGATGGTTCGAAGCTCGACGCTTCTGCCGCTTACCTCTTTGCCCGGGACAGCCTCCGCATTCCCGCCCGTAGAATTGCGTTGTTCGGCCATTCGCTTGGGAGTGCGATCGCAACCGAGCTTGCCTTATCGCATCGTCCCGCTGCGCTGCTTCTTCAAGCTCCTTTTACGTCAGCGCGGGACATGGCTGCGCGAATGACTGGATACCTTCCCGCTAACACTTTGTGGCGCTTCATATCACGCCTTCATTTCGACACTGGCGCCGGAGTGGCGCTAGTGGAGGCGCCAGTATCAGTTTCGCACGGTCGCCGCGACAAGTTGATTCCGCCACAGATGGGAGAGGTAGTGTTTGCTGCGGCAAAACAGAAAGGGGCGTGGCTTCTCGTGCCTGATGCGGCGCACAATGACGTGGACCTAAGGGGAGGAGATGCCTACTGGGCCTGGATGATGAAAGCACTTGAGCCGTTGAAATAAGAAAGCCCGGAAAGATCACTCTTCCGGGCTTTCTTCTTTCTGAGCGCGCAGCTACGGCGTAACTGGCTGGCCGAAAAAATCGCGCAGCACGATGGGCCCGGCATTCACGCTTTTCAGGCCGGCTTCAATACTCTTCCGGTCACCGACGATGACAATCGCGAGTGACGATGGATTGATGTACTGATTGGCAACGCGCTGTAGCTCCGCCTGCGTGATCGCTTCGACATTCTGTACAAAGTTGTTGTAGTAGTCGAGCGGCAGGTCATAAAGCGCGATCGGTATGAGCGCGGCCGCTATCTGCTGAGTCGTCTCGAAGTCGCCGGGAAGCCCCAGCTGCATGTAACGCTTCGCCTTCTGTAGCTCCGCCGCAGGCACTGACTGCCTGATGCTGTTCAGCTCCTTCATGAATTCCACCAGGGCCGAATCAGTCTTCTCGCCGACGACTTCAGCGGAGGCTGTAAACGGACCAGCTGATCGTCTCATTGAGAAGTTCGAGTTCGCGCCGTATGTGTAGCCGCGCGTCTCACGGAGATTCTGGTTAAGGCGGCTCGTGAATGATCCGCCAAGAACTGTGTTGAGAACGCTCAGGGCAAAGAAGTCGCGAGTAGATCGTGGGACACCAACAGCACCAATTCTGAACGAGGACTGCGTCGCACCCGGTTTATCGACGAGATACACTGTTGTCGTTGCAGCGCGGGGTGGTTCTGTAAAGCTGACCGGCACAACGGTGCCTTGCTTCCACCCGCCGAAGTACGATAGAACTTTTGCTTCGATGTCCGCGACGTCGACATCACCAACAACGATCAGCGTCGCGTTGTTGGCAACGTAGTTCGAGCGATAGAACGACTGCAGGTCGGACGTGGCAAGAGCTTGAACAGATGCCTCAGTCCCGATCAGCTGGCGGCCGTATGGATGGTTTCCGCCGTAGAGAATCGCCGCATATGCCTGGTTTGCGATGGCGGTGGGCCGATCCTTGACCTGCAGCAGGTTGGTCAGCCGGTCTCTCTTGACCCGCTCGAATTCGTTTTGTGGAAACGACGGATTGAGCGCTACATCGGCGAACAGCCCCAGCGCGCTGTCGAGCTGCGCAGTCGGTGTATGCAGTCTGATGGTAGACGCGTCCCAGTCGCTCGAAGCGCTCAGGTTCACGCCGAGGAATGCAGCCTGGTCTGAGATCTCCAGGCTCGATCTCGTTGTCGTGCCTTCCGTAAGCATCGCCGCAGTGAGGTTGGCGAGCCCTGATTTCGGCGCAGAGTCGATCGTTCCACCGCTTTCAACGACAAGGACGAAATCCGCAATCGGAATTTCACGATGCTGCACGATCATGAGCTTGAGTCCGTTAGGCAGCTCGCGAGTAATGATCGGCGGCAGGGATACGCTGGGTGGCGACCCCAATACCGGGGGCTTGGACCGGTCGAGCGTCTGTGCACCGGATACCGATGCGCCGATCGCTATGCCGGCAATCGCGAGGGTGCAGAATTTTATTGAGGCGTTCATTGTGCGCCTCCGTTTGCCGACAGCATCATCTCTTTTTTCCCTTCTGGCACGACCGTGAGGACGACCTTTGGCTTGCCAAGGTATGTCTGCGCAACACGCTGCACGTCAGCGCGCGTGACCTGCTCGTAGCGCGCGGCATCCTGCTGCACGTAATCCGGGTTTCCTGCCATGTAGTTGTAGGAGTTGAGCACTTCAGCCTTGCCAAGATTGCTTGCGATACGGTTGAGGAAGCTCGACCGATATGAGTTCCGCACCCTCTGAAGCTCGCGTTCGGTGATCTGCTCGGCGATCAGCTTCTGTACCTCTTCCTTTACCACTTTGTCGATCGCGGCCGGGCTTTGACCCGGTTTCGGCGTGACATCGATCTCGAATCTTCCGGCGAGCTTGCTCGAGTACTGCGATGCCGAGACGCTTTGGGCAATCTGCATGTCGTAAACGAGGCGCTTGTAGAGACGCGAGTTCTTCCCACTGGCCAGCACTGACGACAGGACGTCGAGGGCAGCGTCGTCCTTGTCAAAGAGCTTGACCGTCGGCCAGGTATAGAACGCACGCGGAAGCTGAACACGATCCTCGAGTACCAGGAACATATCCTTTGCCAGCTTTACTGGCGCGACACTGGGCCGCGAAGGCATAGCCGGACCGCGTGGGATGTCGCCGAAGTACAGTTGAACGAGGCGCTTTGCTTCAGCTGGATTGAAATCGCCTGCAATCGTGATGGACGCGTTGTTTGGTGCGTAGTACGTACGGAAAAACTCAGAGACATCCTCGACCTCAGCAGCATCGAGGTCGGCCATCGAGCCTATCACTGACCATGAATAGGGATGGCCCGCTGGATAAAGCGCGGCCAGTATCGTTTCATCGGCGCGGCCATACGGAACGTTATCGACTCCCTGCCGGCGCTCGTTCTTTACGACTTCGCGTTGCACATCGAGCTTCCCCTTGTCCATCGTCGGAAGCAGGAACCCCATGCGATCAGCGTCGAGCCAGAGAGCCAGGGCCAGAGCATTGGCCGGCAGGTTCTCGTAGTAGTTGGTTCTGTCTTCAGTCGTTGAGCCGTTGTTGTCGGCACCGGCTGCTTCCAGCGCCTTGTCGAACTCGCCGACAGGCACATTCTGCGAGCCCATGAACATCACGTGCTCAAAAAGATGCGCGAATCCTGTGCGGCCGGGCTTCTCGTCTCCTGAGCCTACCTTATACCACGTGTTGACAGTCACCACCGGGGTGGAATGGTCCTCGTGGAGAATCACCTCGAGGCCGTTCGGAAGTGTGTACTTCTCGAACTGGATCTTCGGAACACTGCTGGTCGCGGCGATTCCGCCGGTTCCTGCAGTCGGTACCGAGGCAGCGGGTGCACATGCTGCCATTAAGTAGCAAAAAGGTACTAATAAAGGTCTCACGTTTTCCTCTCGAAAATGAACGCCAGTGGTGCCTTCCACGATTCGCTGACAACGTACTTCCAACGCCGCTCACTGTTTGGCGCAATCGGGCTCGTGCGAGTCGGGGACGTATAAGCAGTCAACCCGAACCGCCTGCCCATGATCCACAACCGAAGCATGTGAAACGGGTCGCTCACCAGTATGGCAGTCTTGATACCGCGCTTCCCAAGGGTGTCGGCCACGGCCAGCATCGACTCACGGCTGGTCCTGCCCTGATCCTCTACAAGAATCGCGGAATCGGGCACACCGTGCTTTCGCGCGTACGCACGACCGACTGCTGCTTCGCTGGTTGTATCCCCTGGCGCCTGTCCACCGGTAAGAACGATCACCCTTCCCATCTTCCTCTTCCAGAGATCGATTCCGTGGTCGAGCCGGGCCTTGAGCACGGGTGAGGGCTTGCCATCGTACTGCGCCGCGCCAAGCACAACGATCGATCCCGCCGGACGCGCCTGATCCATTGAGCTCCAGACCAGGACAGCCGCCATCGAAGCGGCCCACAGAAGAGCCACGCCGATGATTACGCTTGCAACGATTCGCACCATTGCCCTTACAGCCCAGCTCATCCCTGAAATTACTAGAAGGTTACCCGCGTGTGTGGCTCCGGGCTGCTGATATCGTATCCCTTCGCTGCGAGAGAGGCACTGTATTCATCCTGAACCTCCGGTTCCCCATGCACCAGCCACACGGGACCGAGCTTCGGTGAGGTCGCTTTTACGCTCTCGAGCCACGCAGTCAGCTCGGTACGGTCTGCGTGCGCGCTGTACCCGTTGATGATCTCGACCTGTGCCCGCAACGGAACCTGATCGCCGAAAATCTTCAACATCGGTTGCCGCTCCACGATCCGCCTGCCGAGTGTGTGCTCCGCCTGAAACCCGACAATGAGAATCGTATTCCGCGGGTCGCTCGCGCCATTCGCGAGATGATGAAGTATTCGCCCGGCTTCCATCATTCCCGAAGCCGCAATGACGATCATCGGGCCCTTGGCGGTGTTGATTGCCTTCGACTCTTCCACATCGCGCGTGAACTTGAGCATCGGAAACTCGAACAGCTCGGGCACCCGTTTTACCAGATCCTCTGACTGGTCGAACGTTTCCGGATGCATCTGGAAAACAGTGGTGGTGTCGATCGCCAGCGGGCTGTCGACGTAGACCGGGATTGCCGGGATCGCTCCTTCTTTCAGCAGGAGGTGGATGTTGTACAGCATCTCCTGGGTCCTGCCGACGGCAAATGCCGCGATCAGCACCCGTCCGCCGTGTGCTGCGGTTTCGCGAATCACTCTTGCCAGATGAGCTCGCGCACCCTCCACTGATTCATGATCACGGTTTCCATACGTGGACTCCATGATTACTGCATCGGCACCCGAGGGGGGAACCGGATCCCTGATGATTGCGAGCCCGGACCTTCCGATATCCCCGGAGAACACCAGCCGCTTCGTGACCCCGTTTTCAGTGCAGTCGAGCACCACTGAAGCAGACCCGAGTATGTGGCCTGCATCGACGTAAGTCGCGATGACACCCGGAACGACATCGAACGGCTTGTTGTATGGAACGCCAACCATCAACTCCATCGTGCGCACGGCGTGGCGCATCCCGTACAGCGGCTCAACGAACTCCTTCTCCTTCCTCGCCAGAAACTCGGCGTCCTTTTCCTGAATGTGCGCCGAGTCGGCGAGCATTACGGCGCAGAGGTCGCGGGTTGCAGCCGTTGCCCAGATCGTCTTGCTGTATCCCTGCGCAACGAGGAAAGGCAGTCGTCCCGAATGGTCGATGTGCGCGTGGGACAGCACAACCGAGTCGATATCGCCAATCGGTAGCGGCAGCGTCTTGTTCTTTCTCGCTGATTCGCTGCGTTTCCCCTGAAACATCCCGCAGTCGAGTGCAACCGTGTGCCCGTTGACGTGGAGAAGGTGGCACGACCCGGTGACCTCTCGAGCCGCGCCTGCAAATGTAATTTCCAAGTTCTCCTTATCCCTCGGCGACTGTGTCGCGCGAAAAGAGGATCGTCAGCCGCTGTTCGTCCTGCGACATCAATGCAGGTTCCCAGCCGCCGCGGCTCCGCTCATTGAGGAGGTCCGTCAGGGTGTCTTCGTCTTCACGCGTATGCCGCGTGAGTTTTACTACGACAGCCTGGTATTCTTTCATGCAGACGGGAGATGAAGATATGTTTGGACACCCGGGCTTCTCTACGCCAGCCGGTATTTTTTCTCGCTCGGTTCCCACGGTGGAAACACGATAATGATCGAACAGATACCTGAATTTCCGACGCTGACAATTATCCGGCATCCACTGGTTCAGCACAAGCTGACCATGCTGCGCGACCGAAATACTCCGACGAAGATTTTCAAGGAACTGGTCGACGAGATCGCAATGCTAATGGCTTACGAAGCGACCATTGACCTTACAGTGGAGCCAATGGAGGTCGAGACGCCCTTGGAATCGACCGAGGGGCGCCACATAAGCGGCAAGAAACTCACCCTGGTACCGATTCTTCGTGCCGGACTTGGCATGGTCGAGGGAATTCTTCGCCTCGTACCCGCTGCCCGGGTGGGACACATCGGACTCTATCGCGATCACGAGACGCTGCTGCCCATCGACTACTACTTCAAGATTCCAGGCGATGTTGCCGAACGTGACTTTTTCGTTCTTGACCCGATGCTCGCAACTGGCGGAAGCGCCGCAGCCGCAGTCAGCTCGCTGAAGCGCTCAGGCGCCACCAGGATCAGGTTCCTTTGTCTCGTCGCGGCCCCTGAAGGGGTCCGACATCTGGCCAGTGAGCACTCCGACGTCCAGATCTACTGCGCGGCCCTCGACAGGGAGCTCAACGACCATGGCTACATACTGCCGGGGCTTGGTGATGCAGGCGATCGCCTGTTCGGCACACGCTAGAGGCACTACCCAGGAGAACCACCTAGGAGAACCACCTAGGAGAACCACTCCTGAGGATCGCGCCGCTGCTGGTCTGCCGCGGCAAGAATCCAGTTCTGCACTGAAGGGTCGACGATCTCGTCAGCGACCCGATCGAACCAGGTGTGCGACTTCACGTTGTCGCCGATGCGCCGCCACAGTTCTCCGACGAGATACGTCAGCACTGCACGGTCTTCATCGATCACGGCATCGTATTTCGCCAGCGCACGCTCGAAAGCCCACGCCGCGTGTCTCCGGAAGTACCGCTCGGCCTCGATGTCGCCCTCGTCGACGCAGCACCACGCAGCTCTAAGAAGAAGGTCTGCAATATTTCGATCGTCGACTCCCTGCCACTCGGCCACCTTGGCGGCGGCTTCATACTTTCCCGATCCTGGAGTCGTATCCGATCGTAGTGGCGCCAGCTCGTTGAGCACATGCTCCTTGAGGAGTGGACTTACCTCCGCTTCACGATCGAAGTCTCCTTCACCACCTGAGTACCCACACTCACCACACATGTGTACGAGATACGCAAGAGGCTGGGTACCTGCGGCGCGTTCGTGAAAATCGGTTCGCTTCCCCCCGAAAGCGTTGGTGGCAACCACCGCTTGGGAATAAAAGCTGTTTCCACAGACTGGACAGCTAAGCTCTATCTGGCGCAGCGTCGTCATTACTCCCTCGATACGGCTCCTGTTTTTCGGGAGAGGGAATAATTGTGCCATGCAGAATTTTGTAACTCGATCATTATCGCTCTTGTTGGAAATTTCCTGTCAGCGTATTTTCTCGCATCCTTCGAGCGCGCCGCGCTCTCCTACATACCGCGAACCTGGTTGTTGATGCTGATCAACCTGCTGCCCGACTTCTTCGCAGTCCTGAACAGCACCGATCGCATCGCGGCATATCTCCGCTACTTCGACAACCATCGCAGTCTGCTTGAGTCCTACTGGTCGAACTATGTAGTGGAACCCGAGAGCCCGCACTTCACCGAAGTGGCAAGATCAGCGGCACTTGCAGGCAGGGCAGACCTGCGTACGATGCTGGAGCGAATGGATGTAGTCACGCTCGCCCGAAACACCGAAGATCAGTGCCGCTCCCTCCTCGAGATGGACACGGACGTTGATGTGGTCCTGATGGTGGGCGTGGGTACGGCCAACGCCGGCGAG
>JAYUWU010000143.1:0-3989 GCA_043753365.1 Gemmatimonadaceae bacterium
CCTCCGAACGAGAGAAGCCATCGGGCAAACGCATCGCTTCGGCGATAGCGAAAGTGTCGCTGATTCTCCTGGCCATCGACGGGTTCACCAAGTCGCGACGCTGCCTGCGTTGCACCACTGGCACCGATAAAAGTGACGATCGCCTCGTTGCGATCGCCTTCACCGAGCTCCCACGACTGCTTCGAGCGAGCGTGCTCGCGAAGATTGAAATCGGCAGGAATCTCGTAGTCGGCAGATTGGGCACGTGTTGTGTTCACTTCGACCTGCGACATGCGGGTCAGGCGGAAATTCCGGAGCTCCTGCTTGTCGCGATCCCGCGCTGCCATGTACCAGTGGGAGCTGAGGAAGAACAAACCCAGCGGCTCGGCATTCCTGCGTGCGACGGCATCTGTGGACATCGAGTGATACTCGAAGCCGATGACCTTTCGCCGGACCAGTGCGTCGTTCACTGTTTCGAACACGTTCTCGATTTGCACCGGTGCGTAATGTGGCACCGCCCTTTCCATCAGCATCACCCCACTGTCATCCTCGGCCCGCGGAATCGGAAGATCGAACGACAGCTTCCTGATTGCGGAATCTGCCTCTTGAGCCAGGACCGGATCGCCGAGTGCGCGGACGCGTTGCGCGGCGTCGGCGACTATTTGAAGTTCGTCGGGCTCGAATACGAGCGACGCGAGCGCGCGAAATCCCCATTTGTCAGGTTTGCGCGGCGTCGATCCCCCCTGCCCCTCGCTTGCGGCGAGTGAAAGGTATGGCAGGTAGAACCCTTTCTTATCGAGCTTGTATCCTGCCGCTTCGCCCTCATCCCGCGACGGGATCGTTTCTATTGAGATGCCGAATGCCCTGAGCTCATCCTTGTCACGCTCGAACATCCGTATGACAGCGTCTTTCTTTTTGTCAGGATCCTGATATGCGGGGATATCGCGTGCGAGATCGTCGAACGTCGCGGGGAAGTTGCGGCGTAACAGTGAAGCGATCAGGTCGGTCCAGCGTTGAAGTTTTGGCTCGCGAGGCATTTAGTATGAGTGTGCTACTATTTAAGAGACTTTTTGCGACCTGTTTGGCTCCTGTAACGTTAGAGCCTGTGTCTGACAGGGCCAAATCCAAGGCGAACTCAAGACTGCGCAGGCAACCTCAAAACTGGACAGCAAACTGAAAACTGGACGGCAAACTCAACGCTCAACACTATGACTCGAGGCTCGAGACTGGTTAGTCACACTCAGAACCTGAGACTCATGTTCACAGTTTTCCTCAATCAATGGAAGCCGCACGGATCTCCGGGCGCCCGAATCGCGAGTCGGGGTTTCCAGTTCTGAGTTCACTACCGAGTTTTCGAGGTTCGAGTCATAGTGTTGAGTGTTGAGTTAGCGGTCCAGTGCTGAGTTTGCCGTCCAGTTTTCGGTTTGCCTTCTCAGCACTGAGTTTTACTACCTCGAGCGAAGTTTGCCACCCGGCGGACTCCAGCATACTTTCAGCGAAGTAGCTCTCTGACCGGAGGATCGCCTGGACCTGCGCGACCGCCTTCAATCCACTTTAGGACACGCCTATACAGTCGAGCGGGAGCTCGGAGGCGGAGGCATGTCCCGCGTGTTCCTCGCGCACGAGGCATCACTCGGTCGCCAGGTTGTGGTGAAAGTCCTGAGCGGCGACATGATTGCCGGAATCAGCACCGAGCGTTTCGCGAGGGAGGTGCGGCTTGCTGCATCGCTTCAGCATCCCAACATCGTTCCGGTGCTGACAACCGGGATAGCTGACGACCTTCCCTATTTCACCATGCCATACGTGCGCGGCGAATCTCTCCGCGTCCGCATGAACCAGGGAGGACCTGTACCGCGCCGTCACGCGCTCTCGGTGCTCAGGGATATCGCGCGAGCGCTCCAGTACGCGCACACAGAAGGCATCATCCATCGCGACATCAAGCCCGACAACGTGCTGCTTTCTGGCGATGCCGCCGTCGTTACGGATTTCGGAATCGCCAAAGCTATTTCCGTTGCGCGAACATCGGCAACCGGGCCCGGCCAGCCAAACGGAAGCCCGCATACCCTTACGCAGGCTGGCCTCACCATTGGCACTCCCGCGTACATGGCGCCGGAGCAGGCGGCTGCAGACGTAATCGATCACCGCGTGGACATCTATGCGTGGGGCATCCTTGCATACGAACTCCTCGCGGGCGCTCACCCGTTCGCCGGAAAGACCAGCGCCGCTCAGCTGATGGCGGCACACCTGGGTGAGCAGCCCGTCCCGCTCACACAGAAAGTGCCTGATATCCATCCGGATCTCGCCAGGCTCGTCATGCAGTGCGTTGAGAAAGACCCGGATAAGCGCCCCGCTTCTGCAAGCGAAATACTGGAAGCGCTGGACGGCACGTTCGAGTCGCGAGAGAGCCCGTCGATGACAGTCCCGCGCGCGAAGCGGGAGTTTCCACGGAAGTCAGTCGCAATTGGCATTGTCGCAGTCGCTATCCTTACGATCATTGCTTTCGCGGTAACGAAGCTACGACGACCTGCGGCTCCGGCGAGCATCAACTCCATTGCCGTCCTGCCATTCTCGGACGATCGTGCAGACTCTTCTAACGCATACTTCGGCGAAGGTGTTGCCGATCAGTTGATGACCGAGCTCGCAAAGGTACAGGGACTGCGTGTTGCATCACGCACCTCATCGATAGCACTCGGCCGCCGCAGCGACCTCGACGTGCGAGAGATCGCGCGACAGCTGGGAGTCGCTGCCGTCGTCGAAGGGACGGTGCGGCGTGCGGGTGACCAGCTCCGCGTTGCGGCACAGCTCACCAACGCATCGGACGGGCTCATACTGTGGAGTGATACATACGAGCGCGGGAGCAAAGATGTCTTCGCCGTCCAGGACGATATCACGCGTTCCATAGTCACCGCGCTCCGTCCGGAGTTTGCGCGCGGCGGCGGCGGGCCGGCAACGCAGAAGACCGCCGGCACGGGTACTTCAAGTCCGGAAGCATACGACCTCTACCTGCGCGGCTTGCATCTTGTCGAGCGGCGCGGCCAGGGGGTTAAGCGTGCAGTCGAGTACTTCAGTGAGGCAATCGCGAAAGACAGTGGATACGCGCGCGCGTATGGATCGCTCGCCGCTGCGCTTCAGTTCCTTCCGTATTTCGCTGGCGTTCCATTTGATCGCATTGAGGTTCGCAGTCGCATTGCGGCCAATCGCAGCCTGCAGCTCGACCCGACCCTGGCGGAGCCGAGGGTTGCGCTGGCCATGGCGGACTGGCATGCATTCAGGTGGAAAGAAGCGGAGGATGGCTTTCGACGCGCACTGACAGCAGACTCGACCTCATCCATCGGCCACACTCAGTATGGACGCTTCCTTCTCAGTATCGGACATATTTCCGATGCTCTGAAAGAGTTTCGCATAGCGCGAAGGCTCGACCCGCTGGCCGGGACGTCTTCCGTGTGGCTCGCATACTCTCTTGGCCTGATGGGCGATGAGCCGGGCGCGCTCGCAGAGAGCCGGCGAGCGCGCGAGCTCGACCCGACACTCATTACGGCGTTTACGATTCTCGCGCTCGAGCGTGTGGGATCCGGTAAGGTCGATCAGGCACGTGAGATCGCCGGACGGACGAATCCGCCGATCCCGTTTAATGGAATGACGGCCTACGTGCTGGAGAAAGCAGGCGAGACCGCGCGTGCGGCGGCGCTGAGGCGCCAGATCGACACCGCACCGGATTCTACATGGATGGTTCACAGCGGCCGCATGTTCGCGCATCTCGCGACTGGCGATACAGCGAAAGCGTTGAGTGAACTGGAAGCCGGTTTCGTTCAGGGTGAGGCTATCGCGCACTGGGTTCCGTTCGTGGATCCGATATACGATTCGATTCGCGGAAGTACGAGGTTCGCCAACATCCTCAGGAGAGCGGGGCTCGAGGGGCGCAGCTTCCAGCGTCGCTGAACAGCTGCACACCATGACTGGCTTATGCGTATTGCGGTCGCCACACCGAACCGGGATTATTCGCCTCAACC
>JAYUWU010000144.1:0-3982 GCA_043753365.1 Gemmatimonadaceae bacterium
TCGCCGTTCGGAATGGCGCTACCTGGGAAGACATACAGCGGGTGACCGGAGAACGGATCGCGACCGTGCTTCCCGTACTGCTGATCCTGCTGGCCATCGGGATGTTGATCGCGACCTGGGTGATCTCGGGAACCATTCCCTACATCGTGTACTGGGGCATCCACCTCGTCAGGCCGGACTTGCTGGCAGTCACTGCGTTCCTCGCGACCGCTGTCATGTCACTGTGCACCGGAACATCATGGGGCTCGGCGGGAACGATCGGTGTTGCCCTGATGGGGATGGCGATTGCGCTGAATGCGCCATTGCCGATAATCGCGGGCGCAGTCGTATCAGGCGCCTACTTCGGTGACAAGATGTCGCCGCTCTCGGACTCGACCAACATCTGCGCAATCGCTGCTGACGTTCCTCTCTATCGCTCGATACGACACCTCCTGTTCACCGCGATACCGTCTTTCATCGCATGTCTCATAGTCTATTCACTCGTTTCACTTCGCTCGCCGGTTGACCCGGGCGGGTTGCCTGAGACAGCTCGAGTGCTGGTGCGTGACATCGAAGGCACCTTCGTCCTTAGCTGGGTCGTTCTGATTCCCTTGTTCGTGGTGCTGTGGGGAATCCTGCGCAGATACCCGCCGGCGCTCGCGATAGTCCTTGGTTCACTGGTTGCGATTGTCGTCGCAATCTCGGTCCAGGAGATTGCGGTGGCATCAGCGCTCAGTGCGGCAGTCGGGGGCGTGCGCGCAGGAATGCTCGACGTCGATGGTACGCCTGGCACAGCGTTTCTCACGCTGACCGAACGCGGGGGATTGGAGAGCATGGCCTCGACTCTGATCGTCGTCATCGCTGCATTCCTTCTCGCCGCGGCGATGGAGGTGTCAGGCGCTCTCGCATTGTTGATCGGACGAATGCTGGCGGCCGTCACGTCTGTGTTCCGGCTCATTGCAGCGACGATGGCCGCAGGTGCGACGATGATCGCGCTCACGAGTCACGGCGGCGTAACTGCGCTCGTGATCGGAGGCATGTTTCAGCCTGCGTATCGGGAGAGGGACCTCGCGCCGGAGAATCTTTCGAGATCACTCGAGGACTCTGTAACGATCACAGAGCCGCTGATGCCATGGACCGTTTCTGCAATCTTCATGGCGACCACACTCGGCGTTCCCACAGCCCAGTACGCCCCGTGGGCAGTCTTCTGTTATGGCGGACCGGTGTTCTCGCTGCTGATTGCCGCGCTGTATCGGCGATCAGGATTCGGGATTCGTCGTCTCGACCAAAGACGTCAGGTGTATTAGTTACACTTCGGTACTATTCACCTGCCGCTCGCGGCAACACCACAGTGAACACCGATCCCCTGCCAGGCTCACTTTCGAGAGTAAGATCCCCGCCCATTCCGCGCGCAAGCTCGCGACTTATTGCGAGTCCAAGCCCGGTCCCTTCAGCAGGACGACTGTACGCGACATTGAGCTGAACGAACGGCTCGAACACTGCATCGAGCTTTTCGTGGCCGATCCCGACCCCCGTATCACTGACAGTCACGAGTATCACGTCCGGCGCCTCCTCCCAGCCGATTGTCACCCTACCGGGTGACGGCGTGAACTTGGAGGCATTCGAGAGCAGGTTCAACAGCACCTGTCGGAGTTTCTCAGCGTCAGCTTGGACATTTACTCCACCCGGCAACGACACATCGAGTGTGAGATTCTTCGAAACGAACTGCGGCTCCACCATTGCTACGACGTCGGCGATTACGTCCTTCAGGTCCAACACCTCGATATTGTACTCAACCTTGCCAGCTTCGATACGCGCGAAGTTCAATACGTCGTTGATCAGGCCGAGCAGGTGACGCTGCGCTCGCGCGACTCTGGCAAGCGCATCGCGCTGCACGGCGTTCACCGGTCCGTGCACTTCCATATCGAGCAGCTGAACGTGCCCGGCAATCGCGTTGAGCGGAGTGCGCAGCTCATGGCTCATCGTCGCGAGGAACTGTGACTTCGAGTGGCTCGCTTCCTCGGCCTGCGCGCGGGCCAGCTCGATACGGGTCTCCGCCTGTCTGCGCTCGGTGACATCGGCGACCTGCACGACGACCCCGACATTCCTGGCCACATCCGGCAACGGCTGGTAGACGAAGTCGAATATCCCTTCGGTCTCGACTCCGTTTCCGTCCTTGTCCCACCTGATCCTTTCATCAGTTCTGAAAATCGCCTGACCCGTCGTGATTGCGCTCCGCATCAAATCGCCGAACCCCTGGTCCGCGAGATCCGGAAACACTTCCGCGAAGCGAAGCCCGATGAGTTTGCGGTTGCCGACAAGCTGCTGGTATTGTTTGCTCGCGGCGACGAACACCAGGTCTTCCCCCTCGAGCACCGCAGCAGCTGTTGGAAACTCGTCAAATATCCGCTTGAGGCGATCACGCTCGCGTCGCTGAAATTCGTAGAGCTGAGCATTCTCGAGTGCGGCTGACGCACGATGAGCGACATCCATCGCGAGGGTCAGGTCGTCAACACCGAAAACTCTCTTCGACTCCGCGGAGACGAGTGAGATAACTCCGACTGGTTTGCCCCTAACCGTGAGTGGCACTGACACATGCGAGTGAAAGCCGATCTCGCGCAGCAGCCGGCGATGCCCTTCGTCCTGGGCAATAGCATCGAGTGCTTCCTCGGGAATTCTCGGGGCCAGCGTAGGCTCCCCGCTTCGGAGAACCTGTGGCGTTCCGAACGCTGCGTCGGGGTCAATCGGGTATCGCTCGAGGCCGGCCGCAGCCAGAGCGACCTTCTGCGGATCGGAATGCGCAATCGCCAGGGGCCTGATATTACCGTCATCGCCGAGCATTTCGACGAAACACCAGTCAGCCAACGTGGGAACGGCAAGGCTTGCGAGGTTGTTCAGCGTAGTCTCAAGGTCAAGCGACGCAGCGAGCTGGCGACTCACTTCTGCCAGGAACGCCGCTCGCCCCCGGGCAGACTCTGCGAGCGCGTGCGCCTTCCGTTCGGCTGAAAAGAGCCGTGCGTTGTCAACGGCCACGGACGCACGACGTGCAAGCTCCATGGCGGTATCGAGATCGGCACGACTATGTGATCGACCAGAAACCGTGTAGACGAGTGAGATCGCGCCAAACGTGTGGCCGCGCACCGCAAGTGGAACGCACATGTATGATTTTGCATCGATCTGACGCATCAGCCGAAGGTGGTCGGCGTCCCGTGCAAACCCCTCGACGAGAGCATCCGGGAATTCCGTGGCGAACTGTGGCTCCCCCGTTCGCAGTACTTCAGGCGCGCCAACTCTATCGGTGGAGAGATAAGGATATCGCGCCCAGATAGTCCTGAGGATCACCTCATGTTCGGGATCCACGTGCGCCGTCTCGACTCTCTGGATGTCGCCATCGTCGGTCAGGATGTCGATGCTGCAGTAGTCAGCGAGCAGTGGAATGCAGTACCGCGTGATATCAGACAGCGTCCGCTCCTCGGCAAGCGAGCCTGACAGCACCGCTGCCAATCCATCCAGGAACTGCTCGCGCGCGGTTGAGCGCTTGACCTCAGTGACGTCCTCCTGGACGCATATCCAGTGTTTGCTGCCATCCATCTCGAACGCAGTAATGCGTGCATATGTCGAGAACAGCGAGCCATCCTTGCGGATGTTGCTCCATTCTCCCTCCCACGAGCCGCGCTCCTGAAGCTGCCCTATCACGTCGCCAACTATCCGCTCGTTTTCTTGCGGCGAATAGGCGTTCTGGACACTGACGTGCATGCCAATGAGCTCGCCGCGGTCGTAGCCGAACATCTCGTCCTCGGCTGCGTTGGTGTACACGATAACCCCTGCTTCGTCGGAGACACTTACTCCTTCGCGAAGCTTGTCGAGCACGAACCCGAGCATCGGAGACCGGGTTGGGGTCATTCCAGAGGCGCGACTTCGACAGTCGCCGCACCACCGGTGAACCGGACGCTCACCTGCCAGGGATTACAGCATACCTGGCAATCTTCGACGTACTGCTGAT
>JAYUWU010000145.1:0-10510 GCA_043753365.1 Gemmatimonadaceae bacterium
AACAGGCGCTCCCTCGATGTCCGTCAACCTCACTGCGGGCGGCGTCGGCACCTGGATTCCCGGAGGCACTGTCTGATTGTTGCCGGCAAAGACGACGATGCTCGTGGGGGATCGCGTGATTGCGGTCGCGTTAAAAACGACTGGGCTTCCGGTGAGACCATCGGCGACTGCGTGGAGCGTCTGCTGTCCTCCGGCTGGACCGAGCTGCCAGCTCCCAACCGTTGCAATGCCGAACGCATCTGTCACTGCCCGCGCGCCAGTTACAGTTCCTCCACCAAGCCCGGGTACGAAAGTGACAGTGAATCCCGCAACTGGATTTCCGTTTGAATCCGACACCTTCACCGATGGTGGCGTCGGAATGAATGCATTGATGTTCGCCGTCTGACCATCACCGTTTGAGCCTTCGATCTTCGCCGGTGGCGGCGGACCGCTGCTCGCGTTGAACCGGAGGCTGAGGCCACTCAATAAGGGCGACGTTGCAATGAGTGTGTTCGGCCCGATGTTCGCGCCGAGCGTCCATGCTCCGGCGGTTGCGATGCCGTCAGCGTTCGTGGTCGCCGTTCCTCCACTGATGGTGCCGCCCCCTGACTCGATCGCAAACTCGACAGGGATACCGCCGACACCCAAACCGTCACCGTCAAAAACCTTAATTGATGGCGCGATCGCCACTGCAGACCCTGCCTGCGCCGACTGATTGTTACCGGCAACGATGGACATTCCTGTCGCTGGTATAGCGGAAGTTGCAGCAAACGTTACCGGGCTGCCGGCGAGACTCCCGGAAGTTGCAGACAGCGCGTTCGCTCCAGGGTTGCTCCCAAGGATCCAGCTTCCAACCGTCGCCACGCCTTGAGCGTTGGTTGTCGCGACTGCTCCGCTTACCGTGCCGCCACCTCCAGTCACGGCAAACGTCACGCTTATTCCCGATACAGGAATTCCAGTCGCATCGGTAACGATCACCGACGGCGGAGTTGCGACAGCAGTTGAGATCCGCGCGGTTTGATTGTTTCCGGCGAACCCGGCAATGTTGCTCGCAATCGGCACGATTGCCTGGAATGTTGCTGATGCGCCCGGAATCGCGGGCGAAGTCGCGGTGAGCGAGTTGTTGCCCGGTGTAGTGCCAAGTATCCAGCTCCCCACTGCAGCAAGGCCCGACGCATTCGTCGTCGCAGATCCACCCGTGACCGAGCCACCGCCAGTTGTTGCGGCGAAGTTCACGGTCACACCGGAAACCGGATTGTCGCCCGCGTCGGTAACGATCACTGACGGCGGCATCGGCACCGCACCGCCCGGCGGCGCATACTGGTTGTTGCCAGCAAACGCAATCAGCTTCGCAGGCGCGCCCGCTGCGATCGTAAACGATACGGTCGCAGTTTTACCCTCCGACATCGCCGTGATGACGGCGGAGCCGGGCACCCTGGCCGTCACGAGTCCTGTCGCACTTACCGATAGTGCGGATGGATTCGAGCTCGACCATTCAACGGGGCGAGTTAGCGGCATTGCTTCACCGTCGCGCAGGGTCGCGGCAAGCTGCTGCGTCAGTGGAACCGCAATCGGAGATGACGCACCACTGATGGTTACTGTCGCGACGCTCGGCCGCAGCATTACAGCGTAGACGCCGCCGCTCGTCGCGGTGCCGGTGACGGAGTTTGCATCTGTGTTCGCCGTGCTTCCGTCGACCACCTGCCAGACGTTGCCGGCTGCCTTATACAGCTGGAGTTCACCTTCGCTAAACCCCGCGGGAACCAGCGCGTCGTCGTACTTGATCGTGATGTTTACGGGTTGGGAAAAGCTCATTGCCACCGGCCCCAGCTCGAAAGCCGTCCCTGCGAGAAGTCGCACGCTCGATGGAGCAGCGGTCGCGCTGCCAAGGGTCAGGCTCGTGGGCGTCGAAAGCGCGGCCGGCGGCACGACAACGGTCACCGTGCCTGACTGATTCGAGAAGGTAGCGCCGGAAGGTCCAACGAACGCGCCTTCAGTTACCCGAACTTCGATGTTTGCCGGAATGCCATCAACAGATGCACTGATTGTCGTCGACCCAACGGCGACGCCGGTAACCAGGCCATCGGATACGGTTGCCTTCGACGGATCCGATGAGGACCAGGAGGTAGCGCGCCCTGAGATGGTGGCGCCGCTCGCGTCCTTTGCGATCGCGACCAGCATCCGTGTCCCCGCCGGCACGAGATCGATGCCCGGGGCGGCGTCGATTACAACCGATACTACCGCCGGCGGGGGGGCGGTCGGGCTATCGCATGCAAGCCCCAGTATGAGTGCACCAGACAAAAGCAGTGCGGACGCGCGCCGCGCGGTCAGATCGCCCGTCATGAATCCATTATACACCGATGTTTACTGGATGAAACCCCTTCGACTTCGCTAAAACGGAGACTTGCGGGAAACGGCCACGTGGTGGCCATCGCCGGCCCTGGGGTTTAGTCTTTCCACACCCGAACCGGAGCACTACATGATGCGAGACTTCAGGGATTTCATTGTAAAGCAGAACTTTCTGGCCCTCGCACTCGCGGTCGTGCTCGGCGGCGCAATCGGCAAAGTCATTCAGTCAGTTGTTGACGATTTCATCATGCCGATCATTGCGGCAGGCAGCCCGGCCGGCGAATGGCAGAAAGCGACGTTCGGCGTTGGCCCGGTTCAGTTCGGCGTCGGCAACTTCGCGAGCGTGCTGCTGAACTTCCTGATCATCGCTTTCGTGGTGTGGCGCATCTCGAAACTGTTCGAGGGCCCCCCCGCTCCGCCCACCCGGACATGTCAGTTCTGCAAGAAGGAAATAGACGCCGCTGCGTCACGTTGCCCGCATTGCACGAGTCAGCTCTGAGACTCATCCAGCGGGGCGTAACGCTGATCGCGGGTTTATCGATCAGCTGTGCGCCCGCGGATTCAGCCGATGCGCGCACGGCACAATCACAATCGGCGCAGCCGCAGTCGAACCGAATCGAGTGCCGCATATCCCGGGTCGCCGACGGGGATTCCTTCGACTGCGGCAGCGCCGGACGGGTACGCCTGCTGATGATCGACGCACCTGAACTCGCGCAGGGCGGAGCGGCACGGCAGGCGTTGAATGCTTTTACGACCATCGCTCCCGTCGGAACGCTCATAAGCATCGAGACCGATGTCCGCCCGCGCGATGATTACCAGAGGATCCTCGGTTACGCGTTCCTCGCAGACGGGCGAATGCTGAATGAGGAGATGGCCCGCTCAGGCTTCGTCGTGGCTCTGGTCTATCCGCCAAACGTGAAATACGCTGCTCGCATACGAAGCGCCGTGGACGCCGCCAGAAAAGCGAAACGCGGATTGTGGGCGACTGACTTCTTCGATTGCCCGCCGCGTGATTACCGCGCCGGCCGCTGTGGCGGTGCCACGCCGCGCAACGCTCGCCCCCGTCAATCCACCGGCAAGAGTTGACGAAGCCCGTCCCACTCGACGTTGCCGCCGCTCAACACCGCGACAGTAATGCCGTCGGGCTTCACCGCTCCCGTCATCAGCGCCGCCGCGGTGATCGCACCACTCGGCTCCACCACGATCTTCAGCCGGTCGATGAGATGCCGCATTGCAGCGATGAGAGGCTGATCATCGACCAGCACGACATCGTCGATGTAAGGCTGGTGATGCCGGAATGGTAATCCGCCGATCTCGCTTGCCTGAAGCCCATCGGCAAGCCCGCCCGTCGCGCTGAGCCTTACCGGCGCGCCCCTCTCGCGCGCTGCATGCAGCTTCGGTGCGCTCACGGGCTCCACGCCAATCACACGGACATTCGGTCGAAGCAATTTCACCGCAGTCGCGACGCCCGCACTGAGCCCCCCGCCTCCAACGGGCACGAGCACAGTCGTCACATCGGGGAGGTCCTCGATGATCTCGAGCCCGACGGTGCCCTGCCCTGCTATGATCGCAGGATCATCGTATGGGTGAACGAAGACGAGGTTTTCCGCATCAGCTATCTCGTGCGCTTTGTCAGCGCGCTCATGCGTCGTCGTGCCCCAGAGAATTACGCGGGCTCCGAGCCGTTCCGCTCCCGCGCGTTTTGCCGCGCTTGCATTCGTCGGCATCACGATCGTAGCAGGTACGCCAAAAATTCGCGCTGCCATCGCGACGCCTTGTCCGTGATTTCCGGAGGATGGCGCGACTACGCCGCGTGCGAGAACGTCTGCGGGCAGTAATCGCAGAAAGTTGTACGCACCGCGAAACTTGAATGCCCCTGCACGCTGCAGCCCTTCGGCCTTGTACCATACTGGCACACCGAATTTCGCGCTGAGAATCTCGTCATGAAGAAGCGGCGTCCGGATCGCAACTCCTTTCAATGCAGTCGCGGCAGCGTTTATGTCGTCGAGGGTAACAAGTGGTCGTTCGTCGATTGTCATCGTGTTTCCTTTCGGGGTGGTGCCCATGGTGCGATCGCTGATGCGACTGCGCCGGCGGTGAGAGTGTCGATCGCGATCCGCCAGTCTACCTTCTGGTAAGTCACCGTCTGATCCGAGCCCGTCTCAAAAAACAGCAGCGATTTTACTGCCGGATATTTCTGAGGAAGCGTGTCGAGTGCGCCGGAATACCATTCTGCCCGGTTGCCGCCAACAGCGAGTGAACCGAATTCGGCAATCATGATCGGTTTTCCGAATGAGGCGAGCTTCGCGTACTTCGCGCCGAATATCTCGTCGAACGTCCACCACTTCGACCACTGCGCGATCGGCCCGAAGTTGAGTACGCCAGTCGCAACCCAGTCGACGGTTCCTGAGCCAGGGTAGTACAGATCCCAGTATTCGTACGCGACGTGCGGTGACCAGATCCAGATGACGTTCGTCGCTCCCGCAGCGCGGAAACGGGTCACGACGCGACGCCACCCTTCCATATACTCTTCTTTCGTGTTGTTCTGCGGGCCCCATGGGTATCTGTACGGATCGTTCATTTCGTGAGCGAAGCGCAGGTAGACCGGCTTGGCAAATCGCGCAGCGGCCTGCGCCCACTCGTCGATGTAGAAATCGTAATCGCCACGGGCGATCGATCCCATCCCGTGACTGTCGCGGGCTTCACGAAGAGGCAGATGTGTGTGCCTTCTGCCGTCAAATTCGGTGAGCCATGGTTCCCATGTGATCATCGGCACCGATCCCATATCCCAGATCGCGTTCGACATGACGAGTGGAAACTGGTGGACGGCGTCGTCTCCCCACGCGGAATACAGCTGGATGACCGGCAGCTTCGTTTCGAGCCGCGACTCGAGCTCGAGAATCCCATCGAGACTCGCGGGAAGCCGTCCGTCGTACGCGCCAAGCAGAATCTCGTTCGGCGATTTCAGGAGAGACATGTCGGTGCGGTCGAGCCAGGCCAACCCGGCGGCACGACCGGGACCGCGAAAGCGGGCGCGCGCGCGATGTTCGATCGAGGCCACCATTGCCCCCGCGCGCGCCAGACCTGCAGCAAGCGGCCCACTCGTCGCTGAGCTCATCGCGGTGAGCAGGTAGACGAACGCGGCACCGGCGCCAACAGCTGCTAACGAAAGGGCGATGCGCGATCGGCGCCTCATCGCTCAGATCTCCCGGAAAAATGTATAACATCCCATGGATCTTCGAGCGCCGACACGCGCGACGACTCCCACGCAGCGTAAAGCGCGCCGATCGACATGATCACCGGCATGGTCGCGAACGCCACCATCCCCCACACAGCTTCGCTTGTCAACTCGAGCCTGCCCTCGGAAGTATGGAACAGTCTCACAGTCGCTATGCGCGCAATGGTCGCGATATACATGGCGATGAGGATGAGCTGCGGTAACGCAAGTCGGATGAACCTGCCGCGAACCGCGCGCTTCGCCGTCGGAATGTATGGAATTTCTGCCCTCACGATCGCGAGAAGAGTTCCTGACAGAAACACCGGCCAGCCCGCGAGCTTCAGTACGAGTCCCCGCCAGTGGATCCCGCGCTCCTCATCGCCACCTGCCAGCCAGCGCTGGACGAACAGATAGATCGCCGAGCCAATGACACCCACCGGGCCTGCAGCGAGGAGAAACTCACCGAAGCGCATCGAGGCTGGTTGAATTCCGGTCCACAGATACACGTATGGAAAAATCAGAAACAACAGCGTAGTAAGCCCGAAGAGGTAATAGGTACCCGTTGCCAGGTACGCCAGGCGCTGCCGGTTCGAGAGAGTCCTGAACGCGCGCGGGAGCTCGACGAACGCAACCTCGTATACCCCGCGCGCCCATTTCAGCTGCTGCCGATAATACGACCCAAGATCTTCTGGTACGAGGCCCCGGCTTACAACCTCGGGGACATATATCGAGCGCCAGCCCCGTGCATGCAGTCGTATCGCGGTGACGAGGTCTTCCGCAAGCCCGATCCCATGGCCCCCGATGGACGCGAGTGCGGCGCGACGGAAAGTGCAGTTCGCTCCAATCGCGAGGCACGCTCCGTGACCATAAAGCCCCATCTGCCCCGGCCCGTAGAACGCGTAGGTCTGTTCGGCGGCGCCTGCAGCCGTCAGGGACCGCAGCTGATTGTAGTAAGCCTGTGCGACCTGAACGAATCCGGTCTTCGGGTCCTCGAACTGTCCAAGGACACGATGCAGAAACTCGGGAAACGGTATGTGATCAGGGTCGAGCACGAGTATGAAATCTTCTTTCGTAAGCTCCAACGCGCGATTGATCTTGCCGGCTTTCGCACCGGGAATTCCCGTAAGCTCGAGCCAGGTAGCGCCGTGCCGCCCGGCCAGCTCCCTGAAGCGCGGGTCTTTTGTGTCGTCGAGGAGATACGTCGTGTGTGGGTACTCGATGAGCGCGCACGCCGCGAGCGTGCGTTCGAACATCCCGATCGGCTCGCCATGGGAGCTCGTCGTAAACACGGCGACCGACATTCCTTCCGGTGCGGGCGCGTGCGTCGAGCGTGTGATGGCGAGATAGTTGATCCAGCCAAGCACGATGCGCGTCATGCCGTACCAGAATCCCAGCGAGAGCAACACGAACAGGATCGGGTTAGCGACGTGTCCTTCGCGAAACCACCAGTCAGCAAGCCGCAGCATCGCGGCGAGACCGGCGCCCGTCAGCAACGCGAGGATGACCCTGTCGCGCCGCCGGACGCTCGGTGCTTCGGTGCGTTTCCAGAGGGACGTTGACAACGAAGTCGTCAGCGGCTGGCCGAGGGAAGAAACCGGTAAGTCAGGCGGATGCTGCCAATGGTCGCAGTGTAGAACGCAGTCTTCATTCGGTCGATCGAGGCGGACAAAGTGGCCGCCTTGCTGAGCGCGCCGTTCACCGAGATGTGCGCATCCCAGGGACGAAAGCTTCGTCGGACGAACTCGAGTGTGTAGGGGGCGATGATTCCCGGGAGCACCGGAAACACCGGGGCGTCCTCACGTGCGTAAAACCCGTACGCGCCGCGCGCATTGAGCGTGAATGTCGGTGAGGCCTGGATTGTGATCGACCCCAGCGCGGAATGGGAGACGATGTTCTCTGGCGTGTAGTATGGCGCGTACTGGAATGCCTCGTTGAACCGGGTTTCTTCAGCGTCCTGTGCAGCGAACGAATAGCCGATCCTGCCGACCAGAGTTGTTGCGCGGATGACCGGCGCAAGAATCCACGCGTAAGCGCTGCGCACGCTGTTCTCGTCCTCGAAGAGCTCGGCACGCACCGCTGCTTCACCAAGCCAGCCTTCTGGGCTCGCGAGGCCGAGAGCGAACGATCCTGTATTTGACATCACGATGCCCGCGGTGCTCGCCACGGTGTGCAGGTACGGAGCCCGATCGCCGCGCGCCTCGACCGACAGATAGTTTGGGAAACGAAAACGTGCTGACGCACGGCCGGTCCAGTCCTGGCGCGTTACGTCGCCACCATGCGTAACGCCACCCAGAGCGAGTCGTGTCTCGACCCGGGATGCAGGCGTCGAGTGCGCCAGTTCCGCTTCACCCACGATCACAGTGCTGGCAGGGTCATCACCTGTCGGCCTGAGGCCATTACCTCCCGGCGTAAACCTCATCGGGCGCACGCGGGCAGCCACCGAAAGCAGCGGGTTGATGAACATGCCAGCTTCGAGGTTGCCACCGACACGGTCGAGTGGCTGATCGTCGTGGAGTCCGCTGGCTCCGATAGTGATCCACGGTGCAGCGATAGACCTGATCTCGTCGAGCTGGAGTCTAGCGTCAGCTGCGTTCGAATCAGCGGCGATCGCGATGCGAAAATGTTTCGCCGCACCGGTGAGGTCGCCTTCCCAGTAGAGCGACGTGCCAAGAAGCGTCGCGGCCCGAGCTCGTGTTGCACTGGATATAAGCAGCGGCTCGAGAATCTGGCGGGCTCGAACATCCGATCGCGTCTCGACGAGCATCTGCGCAAAATCGAGCCTGAGCGTGGTGTCCTCGGGATGCTGAGCGATCGCCCGCTCGTACGCCGCTGTGGCGCCCGCGATGTCTTTCATCCAATAGAGAGTTTGCGCGTGCAGCCGCGCCGCGTCTCCATTGCCTGATTCCCTGGCGAGTACCTGCTGGAGGACCTCTGACGCTTTCGCGAACTCACCGCTGTTTCGTAGTTCGATTGCGGTTGCGACAGTCGGCACCCCTGCGGAATCCTGGGCACGCGCTGATCCGGCGGTGAACATGACTGCTACGGCGAACGCCAGAAAGACAGGACGATGCATGCCCGAAGTTAGAAGAACCAGCGTTTTTGGGCGACAGTTATTTCCTGCGTAGGAAGGATGCTGGAGGTACACGGGAAAGGAGGTTTAGAAGTGCCAGGAGGTCTAGAAGGTCAACCGTCACGGCAACTGACGTCGTAGGGTGAGGGTCGTTGAATTCTTTTTTACACGCGCAACAGCGCCAGGCGATGGCATGCCGTACTCGGGTTGAGTGTTTTACCCTCAATGATGACTCGTGAATCGCGAATCCATCGCGTGACAATCCAGCATGCCCTTCAAAAACTCCTGGCACTTCAAAACCTCCTTTCCATGCGTAGTACCGATTTAGCCGATATCGTCGGCTTGACATGATCCACGATTCCGGTAATCCTCAGTCATGTCCAAACCCTCAAGTCCTGTCTCGGATTTCCTCCGCCATCACTACCGTCACTTCAACGCTGCGACAGTCGTCGATGCCGCAAACGCCTATACCGCCCATCTCGACAACGGCGGCAAGATGATGGTCACCATCGCGGGCGCGATGTCGACCGCTGAGCTCGGCATTTCCCTGGCAGAGATGATCAGGCAGGACAGGATCCAGGCGATCACGTGCACGGGGGCCAACCTCGAGGAAGACATCTTCAACCTCGTAGCCCACGATCACTACGAGCGCGTGCCGCATTACCGCGACCTGACTCCGCAGGATGAACAGGACCTGCTGGATCGGCACATGAACCGCGTCACCGACACCTGCATTCCCGAGATGGAAGCGATGCGGCGGATCGAAAAAGCGGTGCTCGATGAGTGGATGGCGGCCGACCAGCGCGGGGAGAAGTTTTTCCCGCACGAATTCATGTACCGCATCCTGAAAAACGGCTCGCTCGAGGGAAGCTACCAGATCGACCCGAAGAACTCATGGATGGTAGCGGCAGCCGAGAAGAACCTGCCGATGTTCGTCCCCGGCTGGGAAGACTCGACACTCGGCAACATGTATGCGGGTCACTGCATTTCGGGCGGCGTGAAAAACGTCCACACGGTTCGCACTGGCATCGAGTACATGATGACGCTCGCTGAGTGGTACACGAACTCGTCGAAGGACGGCACGATCGGATTCTTCCAGATAGGAGGCGGAATCGCCGGAGACTTTCCGATCTGCGTGGTCCCGATGCTTCACCAGGATCTTCAGCGCGACGAGGTTCCGGTGTGGGGATACTTCTGCCAGATCTCCGATTCGACGACCAGCTACGGCTCCTACTCGGGTGCGGTGCCGAACGAGAAGATCACATGGGGCAAGCTCGCGGTCGAAACGCCGAAGTTCGTGATCGAGAGCGATGCGAGCATCGTCGCACCGTTGATCTTCGCCTTAATTCTCGGCTGGTAGCCCACAGAAAAGCTTCATCATCATGACCGGGGCAGCGTCACCCTGAACGAGCTTCCCCCTCCCATCTCGCTGTTGACGGTGATCGATCCCCCTAACAGGTCGACGAACTGTCTCGTAACGGCGAGGCCGAGCCCGGTGCCTCCAGCGCGACGCGTGGTCGTTTGCTCAACCTGCCAGAACGGCTCGAAAATTCTGTCGAGATGCTCAGGCGATACGCCGATCCCCGTATCGTCGACGACGAAATGCACTTGCCCATCCACAGCTTCGGTTGACAGGCGAACCGCGCCGTGGTCAGTGTACTTCACCGCATTCGATATGAGATTGAGCAGCACCTGGCGCACTTTCATGGGGTCGGTTCGCATAGTCATGTCGTCACCCGGTACATCGAGGTGGAACGCGAGACCCTTTGCGGCTGCAAGGGGCTCGGCCATCGACGCAACTGATTCCATGAGCTGCGGAACGTCGACGTCCTGAAGCTCAACCCGTTCCTTCCCGGCCTCCATGCGTGCGAGCGTTAGAATCTCGTCGATGATCG
>JAYUWU010000146.1:0-10509 GCA_043753365.1 Gemmatimonadaceae bacterium
AAAGGATCCAATAACGGTCCGCCAGGTGACCTGCTGATCACCTTCAACGTTGGCGCTGACAAGTTCTACCAGCGCCAGGGCCTCGATGTCATCGCGAGCCTCCCGCTGAACATTGCGCAGGCGACGCTGGGTTCAAAGGTCAGCGTCAATACCCTCGAAGCCAAAAAGGTGGTCATCAAGATTCCCGCCGGGACAGCGTCGGGAAAACGGTTTCGCGTACGCGGGCAGGGAATTCGCAAGGGAGCGCAGGTAGGCGACCTGATTGTGGAAGTGAAAATCGAGGCGCCGGAAAAACTCTCCGAGGAGCAACAGCGGATCATGCGCGAATTTGCAGAAGCAGGGGGTATGAAGTATTAGCCCCGATGTGAGGGCTAATGCGGCCGTGTTCGCCGGCGCTTTTTTCGTGGCGCTGTTGTATGCGACAAAACCTGATGCAGGCCACATTGCGATCATCAGGCCCGGGGACATCATCGCCTCCGTGCGTGACACTGCTGTAGCGCGCGCGGGCACGGCCAAGCCGGCGATCGTCGAGAGCGACTCAGTTCTTTACGATGCGCTCGGCGATACCCTAGTGCAACCCGCGGTTCCGCCCGCTCCAGTTCCTGCATCAGACATCGCTGCTCTCAGAGCCCAGTCCCCACAGGTTCCTGTGGCTGGAATCGCGGCCAAGGATCTTGTCGACAGTTTTCTCGATCGCCGGGGGTCGACGCGCCAGCACAACGCTCTCGACATCATGGCAGCACGCAATACGCCCGCTGTCGCCGCTGTTGCCGGTACCGTTATCAAGCTCCACACGAGTGTCGCCGGTGGCCTCTCCATCTACATGAGAGACCAGTCGTCGCGCTTCATGCTCATGTACGGTCATCTCGAGAGCTATCGCCCGGGCCTCGCCGAAGGGGCAAACGTGCGGCGCGGCGAGATAATCGGATTCGTGGGTACATCAGGAAATGCAAACCCGACCGCACCGCACCTTCACTTTCAGGTAATGCGCGCCGACAATCCAAGCGAGTGGTGGAAGGGAACGCCGATCAATCCTTTCCTCCTTTATCGGCCCGCGGAGTAGCGGGACTCTCCGGCTCCTCATCCTGGCCAGCCGGGACTGCGCATGAACCGGATCTGTCGGCGACGGCGATCCGCGCAGCCGCTTCTATCACATCCGCTTCCTCTCCCTGGAGCCCTATCATTCTGCCCTGAGCGGTGCTGCTGATGGAGGCTCTCGCCCCAACGAAAGACTCGCTGATCTCGAGTGCGCGCGCCGAGCTCACGCAGGTAAGCGCCACTGTCTCCGAAAACGCCGGGTCATCCTCGACAAGGGCCTCGAGCCCTGCGGCCAGAACACCCAGGGCGATTATTGCAAGCGCTCCGCGAACGATGCGAGCTATTCGCCGCCTTCTTCGTAACATCGAGTCTGCAGCGTGCCGGGCAACCGACTGCGGTGTCGCGCGCGGTCCGAATTGGTCGAGCACATCTGCGAGCCCGTGCTCGGCGTATTGCAGGTCCTGCACTATGCGGCAGCACGCATCACATGTCGAGTAATGGGTGGCGACAGGAGATCCGGACCGGATCTCGGAGAGGCGGCTGGTGGAAAGCGCGTTCAGGCACTCATTGCACGTGATCATCTGTCGATCTCCTTCCACGCCGGATGAGTCTCGAGCAGGTGCGCGCGTATCGACGCGCGCGCCTTGAAGAGATTGGCACGGACGGCATTCGGCCTCGCGCCTATGAGTTTCGCGACTTCCAGAGGATCGTTGCCCTGGAGGTCGACGAGGTCGAAGACCTCGCGCTGGCGTGGGGGGAGCGAAAGAAAAAAATGATGGATGTAGGCGGCTACCCGCTCGCGGTCGACGCGCGCGCCGGGGTCGGTCGTGTATACCGTTGCCATTCCAGGAATCTCGGACTCGGTCAGCGACCGGCGGCGCTTGCTCTTCCGCTTTCGGCCGAGCGCGACATTCCGCGTGATCAGGTAGACCCAACCCTCCAGCGCCGCCTTGCCGCGATACTGATGCAGTCGCCTGTGCACGATCACAAACGTCTCCTGCGTTATCTCTTCAGCTTCATCTGCATCGCGGGCAAATGACAGAGCCCAGCGGAAGACGAGCGGGTGCAACTCCGCCACGACCTCGGCGAATGCGTCGGGGTCGCCCTCGCGCGCCAGCTCGACCGACGCAAGCAGCAACCCGATCCGGTCACCGGGGGCTCGCTCAGTCGGCATCGAAGGGTCCAGATCGGCTAGTGTGTCCATCATCCTGACACAATGATGTCAGGAGTCGCGGCAGCGTTAACTCGCGCGCCAAATCACTCGCCGCCGGTCAGGCGGCAAGGATTGGCAGAGGGGAGCGACTGGCGGCGACTGCTGTCTCGATGAACCCTCCGCCAAGGACACGCTCGACGTCGTACAAAACGACTGACTGCCCGGGAGTGATCGCCGAGACCGGTTCATCGAGGGCGATCTCGATCTCCCCGTTGTCGTGCCGGATCAGCTCGCCCGGGACCAGCGGCGCGCGATGCCGGACGCGGACGCTGATTGAGTCACCAATCTCCGGCGGCTCCGTGAGCCAGTTCACCTCGCGCGCGACGAGGCCGCGGCCGAGCAGCTCATCGCGTGGTCCGATGACGACTGCGCGATCGGCGGGCCTGATCGCAACGACATACATCGGGATCGAAAAGCCGCCAGGAAGCCCGCGCCGCTGGCCGATCGTGAACCCAGCGAAACCTGTGTGCTCACCAACGTGTTTTCCATCAGACGTTACGATTGGTCCGCGCGACAATGCAGGCGAGTCAGCCGGCAGACGTCCGCGCAATATCTTCATGTAGTCGCCGTCCGGAACGAAGCAGATCTCCTGGCTCTCGGGCTTGTCCGCAACCACTGAGAGCCCGAGCTTCGTCGCAAGCGCGCGCGTCTCCGGCTTCGTGGAATCTCCTACCGGCAGGAGCATTCTGTCGAGGACCGACCTGTCAATTCCCCAAAGGAAATACGTCTGGTCCTTGTTCTCATCCCTGCCGCGGTGCAGTCCACCGTCCACTACGCGCGCGTAATGTCCAGTCGCAATCCACCGGGCGTCGATCGAATCGGCTTTCGCGACGAGATCGCGGAACTTCGTGAACGTGTTGCAGCGAACGCATGGAATCGGCGTGCGGCCCCGTGAATATTCGCTTACGAAGTCATCGATCACATCGTGGCCGAATCGGGTCTCCATGTTTATTACGTAATGCGGAATGCCGAGCCGCTCGCACACCCTGCGCGCGTCGTTGACCGAGTCGAGTGAGCAGCACGGCCGGTCGGGCACATCATCGCCGTGGCAGAACAGCTTCATGGTCGCACCGACCACGTCGTATCCCTGCTCGACGAGCAGTGCCGCGGCGACCGACGAATCGACGCCGCCGGACATGGCGATAAGAACTCTTTCCTTCACCGACAGCTAACCGGCGTCAGCCAGCTGGCGCGCCTTTTGGGCCAGGGCGGGAAAGACTTCGGCAACGCGGTCGATGCACGCATCGTCGGTGAGAGAGCCAATGCTCATCCTGATTGCTGCCGTTGCGATCTCTGCCGGCACCCCCAGCGCGACCAGAACGTGCGACGGAGAAATGCTTCCGCTCTGGCAGGCGGAGCCGCCCGACGCCGCGATGCCTTTCAGGTCGAGCGCCATGAGCATCGATTCCGCGTCAGTTCCCGGAACTGAAACGTTGAGCACATGTGGCGCGCGCCGAGCGCCGCGCCCGTGAATGACCGCATCGGGAACCTTGTCGAGTATCGCTGCTTCGAGGCGATCGCGCATACGTCGCAGGCGTGTGCATTCTTCCTCGTGTTCAGCGAGCGTCAGCTCCGCCGCCGTTGCGAGTGCTACCGCGTAGGCGACGTTCTCTGTACCCGGCCGGCGTCCACGATCCTGCGACCCACCGTGCATCAGTGGCTCGAGATGCGTTCCGCGCCGGATGAACAGTGCGCCGACTCCCTTTGGCGCGCCGATCTTGTGGCCGGAAATCGCAAGCAGGTCGAACTGCTGCGTCGCCGCGTCGATGTGCACCTTGCCGAACGCCTGCACGGCGTCGGTATGCATCAGCGCGCCTTTCGCCTTGGCACGCTCGGCGAGATCGGGCAATGACTGAATGGTGCCGATCTCGTTATTGACCCACATTACCGAACAGATCGCCACGTCCTCAACGACGAGCTCATCGTACGAGCGATCGTCCACGACACCGTTGCTGTCGACCCGCACGATCCTCTCTTCCGCGCCCTCGGCGGCCGCCTGGTGCACGGCACCGAGTATTGCCTTGTGCTCGATGGGAGTCGTCACGATGGCGTTCCTGCCCGAATTGCGGGCGTGTCTCCACCCTCCCAGAATCGCGAGGTTGTCGCCCTCGGTGCCACCTGATGTGAAGCAGACTTCGTCCGGCCGGGCTCCCAGACACTTCGCGACGCGCTCGCGAGCCTCATCGAGCGCAGCCCGCGCTTCGCGACCCCACCGGTGCGTACTCGAGGGATTGCCGAAGCGGGGGCCGAAAAACGGCTTCATCGCTTCGAAAACCTCCTCGCGCACCGGCGTCGTGGCCGCGTGATCCAGGTAGATCGGCTCGGGCTTCATCTTATGAAGCTAAATCCTCTCTGGGCTGCGGGCGAGTTTTCGCCTGGTGATGGCGCCGTTGCGTTGTTGCGCCGGCCGCTGTGGTTCTAACTCTGCGTCCTCAACCCTTAAAAAATTTGCTCCTCACGGCCCACAGGTCGGGGAAAAACTTTTGCGAGACTGTTCTCTGCAGATAGCGGGAGCCAAGCGTGCCGCCCGTGCCACCCGTCATCGGCCCGATGATCCGCTCGACGAGCTGGACATGGAGGAATCGCCACATCGAGAATCCCTGCTCGTATTCAAGGAGTCCTTCAGCCAGCATCTGAAGCGCAGGGTGCGCGTCCTCGGCATAGATCTGCTCGAGCGTCACACCGTGATGCGTCAGTATCTGGTTGAACTGTTCCTGAAGTGGCGGCTGCTCGAGCGCCTGCTGGATCCGTTGCGGAATCGGACCGTGTTCCTCGAGCACATTGATGAAGTGCTGGTCCCTCAGGCCGGACATGGCTTCGATCGCGCGAAACTGGATGCTTTGTGAGCCGCTGGATGTGCCAAGGTATCCGCGAAACTGTGCAAAACGCTGTGGCGGCAGGGTTTCAAGGGCGGCAAGCTGCGACGTGACGATCCGCATCAGCGCGTTGACGCGCTTGAGTGACGTCAGTGCCCCGAGCGGGTCGTTGCTCTTCATTCGTGCGCTGAGTCCATCGAGCTCATGCAGAATGAGCTTGAACCAAAGCTCACTGGCCTGGTGTACCACGATGAACAGCAGCTCATCGGGGTGTTCGGGCTCCGACCTCAGCCGCTGCAGCGAAAGAAGCTCGTCGAGGGCGAGATACCTCGGGTACGTCACCTCGTCGTCGGCGCTCAAAATGTCGCTACCTCGAGCGCGCCAATGTCGTCAACGCGCATGGTTTCAGTCGTGAAGAAAGGCTCACCGTATCTTGCGCGGATCAGCGATCCGTAATGTGCAGCGTGGTGCCGGATGATGTCATACAGCTGCTCGCCGTTCGGAAACACTTCTCCAGCCTGGATCGCTTCGTCGAACTGTGACGAGTAGCACTTTACGGCTTCGAGTTTCTGCTCGAACGTATCGCTGATATCGACGACGAATGTCGGCTTGATGTTGTCCTCACGATACGCGAGACAGTGCACGACCTTGCGCGGGCGAAACACGGGGACATCAGGCTCGACTTTCCGCAGGCCGGCAACGAAGCATGCGTCGCGAATCAGCTGCGCGCTTACAGTGTGATCGGGGTGTTTTCCATTGATGGATGGCGCGATCACTATTGCAGGCTGGAACCTGCGTATCGCGACAGCGAGCATGGCGCGTGTCTCCGGCGTGTTCACGACTCCGCCGTCCGGCAGCCCCAGATTCTCGCGTGCAGAAAGTCCCATCACTGCTGCGGCGCGCGACGCTTCTTCACCGCGCAGCTCCGCGGATCCCCGTGTGCCAAGCTCGCCGGCTGTCAGGTCGATCGCGGCAGTTCGCCGTCCAAGCTGTGCCGCCTTGATGAGAGTGCCAGCGCACGTGAGCTCGACATCGTCCCTGTGCGCAGCGATTGCGAGAATATCTACAGTCGGCATTGAGGTGAATATAAGGGAAGGAATTCACGTGGGCTCACTCGTATCGGAGTGCCTCGATGGGATCGAGCTTCGCCGCCCTGCGCGCGGGGATCATTCCGAACACGATTCCGATTCCGACGGAGACGCTGACTGCGATGAGGGTCAGCGCGACAGGCACGCCAGTGTCGATATTCATGAAGGCCGTGATTATCCGGCCAAGCACCAGGCCGACGACGATGCCGATCAGCCCGCCGATTCCAGTCAGGGTCGCAGATTCGACAAGGAATTGCAGGAGTATCTCGCGCTGCGTTGCACCCATCGCTTTGCGCACGCCAATCTCCCGCGTGCGGCTTGTGACCGACACCATCATGATCGCCATCACCCCGATCCCGCCCACCATCAGGCCCACGCTCGACAACACTATCATCACGAGAAAGAACACACCGGTGATCTTGTTGAATGTGTCTAGGATCTGGTCCTGCGTGATCATGTCGAACGAGTTCCGGTCAGCAGGTCGCAGGCGTCGTTCCTCGCGCATTGCCACCGTTACAGCTTCCTGCGCCGCTGCAGTGGTCACACCCGCCCTTGGCTTGACCGCGATGTAGACAGCGTTCGTCTTGTCGATGGTGAATTGCTGATCGAGCATGAGATAGGGCACTACCGCACCGGTCGCCTGTCCCGGTGGCTCGAAGATGTTCGATGCTTTCTGATACAGCCCAATCACCTGTGCTGGTCTTCCGCCTATCTGTACCTGCTTGTCGATGATGCTTTCGCCGCCGAAAATGTGCCGCGCCGCATCTTCCTCGAGCACGGCGACTGCTGCGCCGCTCGTCAACTCACCCTGAGTGAACCACCGACCGTCCACAAGATCGCCGCCATAGATCTCCGGGAATCCCTCGTCCGCGCCGAAGATGATGAGCTTCTGCGTCCGTGCAGCTTTATACCCGAGTCGCGCCTGCGCCTGGCCCCAAATCGCCGCGTATCCGACTTCCGGGAGCGATTCGATCCGCCTCGCCTCACCGGAGGTGAGATCGGGCCGAATCCGGATCCATGTCGGAAGGTTGTTCGGGTCGACCGGGGTCTGCGAAAATGCTTTCACAACGTAAAAAGTTGTCGGCCCCGCAATCTCGATCGTGCTGACGATCTGTTTCTGGATGCCCTGTACGATCGCGGCCATCATCATCACCGTGGAGACGCCCATCACTACACCGAGGATGGTAAGCCCTGAGCGCAGCTTGTTCGTCCTCAGCGTATCGAGCGCGACCGCGACGTTGTTTCGTACATGTTCGATGAGCATCTATTCCTGCCTCAGTGCTGCGATAGGATCGAGACGCGCCGCGCGCGCGGCAGGGTAGACACCGAACAGCACGCCGACACCCGCGCCAAGCGAGAGCGCGAGAAGAACCGACCACGCGGTGACCTTGGCGGGAAGCGGCGACGCAAGGGAAACTACCTGAGCGAGGCCCCAGCCAGTTGTAACCCCCAGGATCCCACCGATACTGGCAAGTACGACCGCCTCTACGAGGAACTGCCGCCGGATGTCTCGCGACCGCGCGCCAAGCGCCTTGCGGACGCCTATCTCACGCGTGCGCTCTCCCACGGACATCAGCATGATGTTCATGATGACTATTCCACCGACAACTACTCCAATCCCGACGATTGCCGGTATGACGGAGAAGAGAACACTCGTAAGTCGCTTCCAGAAATCGATGAGCGCATCCGCAGTCTCGACTGAGTAATCACTCTCCTCGCCCGGCTTGAGCCGGTGCGCGGTGCGCATCGCTCCCTCCGCGAGCGCCATTCCCTCCGCGACTTCCTCTGCCGTCGCCATCTTCACGGAGATCGTCGTGGTCCGTCGACTGCCATACAACGATTCGAACGTCGTGAAGGGCAGAAGGACGAAACCGTCGAAAGACTGGCCGAGCATCCGACCTTTCTTCGCGACAACACCCACAACCGTGTAAGTGCCGGTGAGAATCCTTATCGGCTTTCCCACCGGGTCGACGTTCTCGAAGAGCTTCTCGGCCACATCCGCGCCGATCACTGCTACGGGCTGCCGCTGCCGCACGTCGATGTCGGTAAGCGGCCGCCCTGATGCGAACTCGTAGTCCTGCACCACCTGATAAGGTGGTGTAACGCCGAATATCGCCACGCTGCCGAGAGTACGTGTTGACCACCTGACGTCGGCCGTCGGGGCGGGGAAGCCCGATTGCAGGCTTATCGCTACCGCCCGGGGAACGGCTGCAATGACCGCTGCCGCGTCAGCCTCGGTGATCTTCGGCCTGCGCTGGACACGTCGCATCATCTCGTCGTCGAACAGCCCAACCTGAATTGGCGTGCGGCGAACCTGGAACGCGTTCTGGCCGACGATCGCTCCGGCCAGGTTATCCGACACGTAGGAGTTCATGCCCTGGATGATCGCGACCACCGCAACGAGGAACGTCACGGACACAATGATCCCGAGGAGCGTGAAGAATGACCTCAGCTTGTTCTGCCTGAGCTGTTGGAGCGCAGTCAGAATGACGTCAGCGAATGTCATGTCGCTGACGCCATTGTGCTACTCGTAGCGGAGGGCTTCCACGGGGTCGAGGCGCGAAGCGCGCGCTGCGGGGAGCATGCCGAATACGATTCCGGTGACAGCGCTCACTCCAAGTGCCGCGACGATGGCCATCAGCGGCGTAGATGCCGGTACAGGCGTGAATTTATTGATCAGCCAGGCGACGCTCGAGCCAGCTGCAAGCCCGATCGATGCGCCGACGCAGGTCAACGTAGCGGCCTCTACCAGAAACTGCCAGAGAATTGTCTTGCGCGTCGCGCCAAGCGCCTTTCGCACGCCGATCTCACGCGTTCGTTCGGTGACGCTGATCATCATGATCGCGATCACGCCGACTCCGCCAACCATCAGCCCCACAGCCGAGAGCGCGATCATGATCACGAAGAAGACACCGAAGAAGCCGTCGTAAATATCCATCAGCCCGTCGGACGTGATGATTGCGAAATTATCCGGCGTGCTTGGCCTCAGCCCCCGCTGGCCGCGAATGAGCGCGGTAACAGCGTCGATTGCCTCATCGCGAGGCACCGAAGTTTGCGGCCTAATGGTCAGGTCGAGTCGCGGCAGGCGGAACCCGAGGTGCCGGCGTCCAGCTTCAATCGGGATGATTGCCTTCGGATCGGTTCCCGAGGTCGAGGATGTCGGCTTGCCGAGGAAACTTCCCTTGTTGTAGTGAACTCCGATTACCGTGAACGGCTTGCCGTCGATATCGATGACCTTGTCGAGCGGATCCGACTCACCGAACAATCGCTTCGCCATCTCCTCATTGACCACGACGATATTGCTGCCAGTCGTGTTCTCGGCGTAGGTGAAATCGCGGCCGATGGTGATGTCGCCGCCATCGGCTGCGAGCCATCCCGCGCTGTAGCCGTCGAGCCCGCCGCTTCTGACCAGCTTGTCCTTATAAGTGAACCTTGCCTGCGTTCCGACGTGAGCGGTCACTGCTGCTATTTCCGGAAGCGCGGCGATGCGGCGCGCCTCGTCCATCGTGATCGACGGGTTTCGGCGCCACGTACATGTTTCGTCGGTGCCGTCGCAGATCGTATTCAGGCTGATTGGGCGGCGGTACATGTAGAAGCTTGAAGGCCCCGCCGACTCGAGGTCTTTCGCAACACTGGCGTTGATTCCATGGACGGCTGCTGAGAGCGTCACTACAACGAACACGCCAACGGCCACACCGAGAATCGTGAGTGCCGCACGAACCTTGCTCGCCCTGATGGCGTCGAACGCGATGCCGACGCCTTCGGTGAGGTTGAACAGCCATGATGAAAACCCCATCTACTCTGACCTCAGCGCGAGGATCGGGTCGAGACGCGAAGCACGGCTTGCCGGATATATCCCCGAGATGATCCCGACCCCTGCGCCGACAATCACGCCGGCGACAATTGACCATGGAGCAACTGACGCCGGCAATGGCGATACGGCAGCGATGAATTGAGCGAGTAGTATTCCCATCACTATCCCGATCGCAGCACCTACAGTGCTGAGAGTTGCTGCTTCAACGAGAAACTGCGACATGATGTCTCGCCTCCGCGCCCCGAGCGCTTTGCGGATTCCGATCTCGCGGGTGCGCTCGGCAACGGCAACAAGCATGATGTTCATGATCACTATCGCGCCGACGACGAGGCCGATTGCCGGCAGTATGACGCCTGCGATCACCAGTTTGCTCTTGATGTCGTTCCAGAACTTGAGTGCCGACTCGGACGTCTCGAGCGCGAAGTTGTCAGGCTGTGAGGCGCGCAGTCCGCGACGCCCGCGCATGACCTGGCGTATCGTCTCCTGCGCCTCGACCATGTCACCATCGCCAGGTAGCTTGATCTTGAGTGCATCGATTAC
>JAYUWU010000147.1:0-3905 GCA_043753365.1 Gemmatimonadaceae bacterium
GAGCTCGCGTGAAGGGTCGTCAGATTCTGGGCGCACGACGACGTGGCCCTTCTCGTTGATGTCGAAGAAGCCGACGCCCCATCCTTCGATATTGTAAAGTTTGCGAGCCGAATCTGTCGTCCAGGCTGAGTCGCTGCTCGGCGTTCCCGTCATCGACGGAGAATGAGTCATCGTCATGCCGAAAGTTTAGGGCATGCGGACTCGATTCGGTACCGGTCAGGGATACAAGGTTTCCATCGTCCAGTTTTCGCCGGCGCGTGTGTACAGGTGACGCTCGTGCAGACGGCTCGGTCGCGCCTTCCAGAATTCGATCCGGTCAGGGCGAAGCCGGAAGCCAGACCAGAACGGCGGGCGGGCTACTTCGGTCCCGTCGAAGCGCTCCTCGACCTCGGCGATGCGAATCGCGAGGTCGCTTGCGTGTTCGATTGGCTGGCTCTGGATCGAAGCCCATGCGCCTATCTGGCTTTCACGCGGACGCGTTGCGAAATATTCGTCGGCTTCTCGATCAGTAACCTGCGACACCGATCCTTCCGCCCTCACCTGAACCTCGAGCGAGGGCCAGTGAAAGCAGATCGCTGCAATCGGATGCGTGCGTAGATCCCGGCCTTTTCTCCCCTCGAGATTCGTGTAGAACACGAATCCGTCCTCGTCGACGGACTTCATCAGGACAATGCGCACCGAAGGGGCACCGTTCATCCCGATAGTCGCGAGCGACATTGCGTTCGGGTCGGGCAGAATCACGCGATCGACCTTTACCGCCTGCGAGTAGATGCGGTTGAAGCGGCTGAGCGGGTTCTGAACGGGATACGGAGTCGGCATTTGGTTATTGGGCGGAGGTGCTTCGAAAGACGACTGCAGTGCTGTCCAGGTACCATCTCGTCCATCCGGGTTCCCGTTCCAGGCCATCCGCCAGCGGGGTACCCGGGTGAATGATCACTGTCCTGATGTCCCAGCGCGCGATCTCTTCCTGCCATCCCGGGCGGGCTGAATCGATTCTTGTAAATGCGCTCACTGTCGAATCGTTGAATTTCAGCGGGTCTACCAGAAGGCGGGCCGAGGGCCAGGCATACATTATATATCCGCCCCATTCCCACGACGCGAAGATCCTTCCGTTTGCATCGGCCGCCTCGAGCCTCGCCACGGCAGTGACAGGGAAGACCGAGGAGCTGTAGTCTTTCCGGACGAGCTGCGTCCCGAAGGCCGAGCCACTGTTGAGCCCGAGAGCGAGCAGCAGTACCGCGACCGGCACAGCGTAAAGGCCGGACGTTGTCGTCCTGTCTATCCTGGCGATCTCGCGGAAGAGCGGAAAGTTGCGGCGGTGGGGCGGCCATGCGCGTGCGACGTGAAGGGCCACGAGTGGCCAGGCCGATACGCCGAACAGCGCCATGTTGCGGAAAGATCGAAGGGCAAAGAAGAGGCTCACCACGAGAACGATGAGGTGGGGCGCTGACATTCGCTTGCGGAGAACAGCCAGCAGTCCCACCGTGAGAAGGAGCGCTCCGAAAAAGGGCAGGGGTGCTGCGGCCTGGAAATTTGGCGACATGAATTCGCCCATTTGCGACGCTAGCGCGGAGCTTGTCGCGCCCGATAATACCTCACGGTGGAGGTCGAACCCAGTCGGGTCAGCAAGCGTGAAGGGGGTGACGAGGGTGGCTACGCATGCCACGAGAAATGCGACGAGGTTCGTGCGAAAGGCCTGCAGCCATTCGTCGCGGCGATCCGGGTCGATCGCAGCCTCGATACGGGCACCAACTACGTAAGCCGTGATGATGACGAGCCCGAAGAGCCAGCCTCCATGCAGGTTTGCCCAGACTATGAAAAGTGGCGCGATGTATCGCCACTTATGCGTCGATCCAGACTCGAGGACCCAGATCGTAATGGCTACGCCAAGAATTGAGAACATGTGGGGGCGTGCAAGCCAGTGGGTCGAGGTTACCGCGAGGCTGATGAACGCCGCGGCGAGTGCCCATCGTGCGTCGACGCCTCGCGAGCGCAGGAACAACGCGACCCCCGCGTGAGTGAACGCTACGATGATTCCCGTTACAACTGAGACGAGGGCGAGTCCTCCCACCGAGAAGAGCGTGGCCAGAATAACTTCGCTGAGCCATGCGTGAGCCACGAGCGGATCATTTGACGCCGTAAAGGATGCGAGGCTGCGCCCGGGGATCGTTCCAGTGTCGAGGATGACCTGGCCCATCCGTATATGCGCGGCGAGATCACCGTCGCTGTGGGTGAGCTTGACGGTGCGGGTGATTGCGGTGAGTGGCGCGACGACGAGAAAGAGAATGTCGGCGATGCTAGGAGCGAAGTTGCGTTTCACGCGGGCTAATCTTGCGACTTGGGCGACTGTACGCTATCGCGCTGTTTGATGGCTCCATATCGTTGCGGCTGAAGCAGTTAGCGTAACGGTTCCGTGACGTTTTGACATCACGTTTGTTCCGCCTTGCAATTTTTCCCCGTGGCTTGTACGGTAGCACCTCTTGGCTGTCTCATCTATTCGGAGGTTGGGCACTTATGAAACGTATTGGGAAGTTCCTCCGGGAGGAGGAAGGGGCGGCTCTGGCCGAGTACGGCATTCTGATCGCCTTCATTGCAATCGCGGCCATTGTTGCGGTCACGTTCTTCGGTGACAAGATCAAGGCGAAGTTCTCAGAGTACGGCAACGCGCTCTCCTGATCGACAGGCAATTCCTCTCGCGACTTCGCGAGAGGAAGCAAGTGTTGGAACGTTGATAAACAAACTGTTGCAGTAGTACAGGAGTGGGTGTAGGGTTGGCGGCGGCTGCAGTTGCGGTACAGAGTTGAATCTGGTCAGCGTTGTTCCAGTTTCGCCCGTCCGAACGGCTGCTGCTGCCCAGTAATGGGACGGGCTTGGTGCTCTCAGCAGCCCTTGCTCTCCCCGACTCGGTGTGATTTACGCGGCGGTTTCAATCGGGCTGTTGCGGAATCTCGAAATCAAACTTGGGAGGCAGAAGTGGATCGGTTCAAGCTTGCAGCACGGAAGTTCATGCGCGATGAAGAAGGTGCCGCGCTTGCAGAGTACGGAATTCTCATCGCCTTTATCGCGATAGCGGCGATTGTTGCCGTCACGTTTTTCGGCGACAAGATCAAGGCGAAGTTCTCGGAGTATGGGAACAGCTTCTCCTAGGGAGCGGTTGGGGGATGGCGCCGTTTGGAGACACGCCATTTGGAATCGCGGCTGGAATCGCCTTTACGGGCATCCTCGCTTACGCTGCGATCGGTGATCTTCGGACAAGGCGCATCCCCAACACTCTCGTTGCAGTCCTCGCGTGCTCCGGACTGATTTATTCAGTCATTGGAGAACCTGTGATTCCGGGATTGTTGCGGGGTCTGGCGGGACTCACTGTGGGGCTCGCCTGCTGGCTTCCGTTTTACGCGCTCGGCTGGCTGGGCGCGGGAGACGTGAAGCTGTTTGCGGCGGCGGGCGCCTGGCTCGGTCCCGTTGGCGCAATCGAGGGGTCGCTTGCGGGGGCATGTGCCGGAGCGGTGCTGGCGCTCGTCTGGATGGTGAGGTCACGAGGAATGAAAGGAACGACTGAGGTTCTCGGGCTGGCTGCTGGAACCCCTTCGATTCTTTCACCGGGTGATGCTGGCTCCCGGTCGTCGACTTTACCGTATGGAATTGCAATCGCCTTCGGCGCAATCGTCGCTGGCTGGTTGCCGGGGTTGCTGCTTGCATGATGCCGAAATCCGGTCATCGGTGTTTCGGTGAAGTCTTAACAAACAAGAGATCGGAGTAGGAAATGGGCGGACGGTACAAGTTTGTTTTCTGGGGTGCGCTGTTCGTCGCAGCTGCTGCGACCTTCGGGGCGTACAGGCTTTTGGCTGCGAACAGCAGAGCCGGTGATGTGGTGACGCAGCCGGTAGTTGTCGCGGGACAGGACA
>JAYUWU010000148.1:0-10376 GCA_043753365.1 Gemmatimonadaceae bacterium
TGGGCGGTGAACCGGACGCCAGGGAGCCGCAGCGCATTCATCGAGTCGGCCAGAATCTGCGACTTGATCCACGGCGCACCGATGAGCTCGAACGGCGCCTCGCTCCCGCGTCCTTCAGAAACGTTGGTGCCCTCGAAAAACACGGTGCCCGGGTAGTGAATGATGCCCTCGAACTTGGGCAGGTTCGGGGAGGGGCCTGTCCACGGCAGGTCAGTCTTGTCGAGCCAGAGATCGCGCTTCCAGCCGGTGATCTTCACGACGTGGAGATCGGCGCCGATCTTCCAGTAATCGTTGTACATCCCGGCAAGCTCGCCCGGAGTCATCCCGTAACGCGACGCGATCGGATAGAGCCCGACGAAAGACTCGAGTCCTTCCTCGCGAATGTTGCCCTCGATGATGTCACCGCCGATAGGGTTCGGGCGATCGAGCACGACGATCGGAATCTTCTTTTCCGCCGCAGCCTGCATCGCGAGTCCCATCGTCGAGATGTACGTGTACTGCCGGACACCCACATCCTGAATGTCGAAGACGAGCGCATCGACGCTGTCGAGCATCACCGGCGTCGGCTTCTGCGTATCGCCGTAGAGAGAATGAATCGGCAACCCGGTCTTCTCGTCCTTCTCGAAATTCACCCGGCCCTGAAGTGCCCCGCGGATACCATGCTCGGGTGCAAAAAGGGCGACGAGTTTCATGTCCCGTCGCCCAGCCAGCAGGTCAATCGTCGGCGTACGCCGGCTGTCATGCCCCGTATGATTCGTAATCAGACCGACACGCTTCCCCTCGAGAACTTTCGGGAAGGCAACAGCCAGCCGATCGACGCCATGCTCGACATGCGCCTGAGCGCTTAGCGGGGCCGCGGACAAAACAGAGAGTGCCGAAACTACTGATACAACTGCGACAGTTTTACGCATTCAAACAGGAGCCTCGATCAAATGTGGGGGTCTTCGTCGTGCCGTGCGCGCGTCACATGATAGCGCCTGGTCACCTCGCGCGACAGAGAAAACCGTTGTTCACAAAAACGCGGTGAGTGGTTTCTCGCTCTCGTTCATAGCGCATCACCGTTTCTGTGAATACTTTCGCGCGATGTTAAAGAAGAGCATGCCAGGGTTGGCGGCAATCCTTCTTCTGGCGCCTGCCGCTGCCTCCGCCCAGACTCCACCCAGAACGATCCTGGCGATAGGAGCGCACGCAGGTGACATGGAGCTCACTGCCGGACAGCTGCTGATAAAACAGCGTAAGAAAGGCGATCGAGTCGTGATTCTCCACATGACCCTGGGTGAGGGCGGGAACGCGAAGCTGACTCCGACAGCTTATGGCGCGCAGAAGCGGCGAGAAGCCCTCGCCGTCGACTCGGTGATGGGAGCCGAGACTCTCTTTGCGCCCTACCGCGACGGCGAGCTACCGAACGACGAGCAGACGAGGCTGTACGTGGCCAACGTCATACGCCAGGTGAAACCCTCGTTCATCATCACCCACTGGCAGAAAAGCATTCACAAGGATCACTCGAGCACGAGCCTGATTGTCCAGGATGCTGTTCTGCTTGCTTCACTCCCGGGAGTCGTAACAGGCACCCCGGCCCATCGCGGGATTCGCGGAATATGGTACGCCGAAAACTGGGAGGATGCTGAGGACTTTCAGCCGTTCATCTCCGTCGACGTATCGGAGGAGCACGATCAGTGGCGCGATGCCGTGTCCAGATATGAGTTCGTCGGCGGTAAGATCTCTTCCTTCAGATACCTCGAGTACTATGACGCGCTTGCCGTAGTCCGCGGCGCCGTAGCAGGCAGGCAACGCGCTGTCTCTTTCAACATCGACGCATTCGGTAAGCGCCGCGTTCTCGACTCACTGCCATGACAAGACTCCCTGTTGCACTCCTGATCGCACTCGCTGCCGGTCCTCTCGACGCACAGCCTGCGCAACAGACGTGGATTCGAATCAACCAGCTCGGGTATGTCCCGGGCGCACCCAAGACCGCGGTCGCCTGCTCGCTCCAGCCGACTACGATCGCAACATTCACGCTGCAGGACAGGGAAGGTCGCGTCGTCTTCGGTCCACGGAAAGCGACCCCGTCCGGCTCATTTGCCGCATGCGTGTCGACTCACCGGCTCGACTTCTCGGGCTTCAGAAAACCCGGCAGATACACTCTGGTCGCTGCGGGCGCGTCATCGCCGACAGTGATCATCGCAGCTGATGCATACAAGGGCGCGGCAGACTCGCTGCTCGTCTACATGCGACAGCAGCGATCCGGATTCAATACGGTCGTCAAGGATTCGATTCACAAGTTCGACGGCAAGATCGTCGATCATCCGACGCGGACCGACGAATTCATCTGGGTCTCGGGCGGATGGGCCGACGCGTCTGACTACCTCCAGTACGTCACTACGTCAGCGAATGCAACGTTTGCAATGCTGATGGCATACCGCGACAACCAGAAAGCATTCGGCGATGCGTTCGACGCGCGCGGCCTTCACGGCGCCAACGGCATTCCCGACGTTCTCGACGAAGCGAAACACGGCCTCGACTGGCTTCTCCGCATGTATCCGGGCGGAGAGGACATGTTCAACCAGCTCGGCGACGACCGCGACCACATGTACTTCGACTTGCCGTGGAACGACTCTTCAGACTACGGATGGGGAAAAGGCTCATACCGGCCGGTCTATCCCTGCACTGGAAAACCACAGGGACTGATCAAGGCGAAGAACAGGTCGACGGGATATGCCTCCACGGCAGGCAAGTACGCTGCGGCCTTCGGAATCGCGGCCAAGGTCTGGTCGAACAGTGATCCTGCTTTCGCCGACAAGTTGCGGGAGCGGGCACTCGCTGCATACCGGCTGGGCCGCCAGCACCCTGGCGTGTGTCAGACTGCGCCAGCCAGATCACCATACTTCTATGAAGAAGACAACTGGCACGACGACATGGAGCTCGGCGCAGCATCACTTGTAGATGCAACCGGCCAGAAGCACTTCCTCGGCGACGCTCTCGTCCACGCGCGGAACGAGCCTGTCACTCCATGGATGGGAAAAGACACGGCGAATCACTATCAGTGGTATCCATGGCACAACAACGGACACTACGAGATCTGGCGAAACGGCACTGCCGGAGAGAAAGCGCAGATGGCGCGCTTCTATAGAAGGGGTCTCGAGGCAGTAATCGGCCGCGCAGATAACGGCTTCAAGATGGGTGTGCCGTTCATCTGGTGCTCGAGCAACCTGATTGCGAGCTTCGCGACCCAGGCATACCTGTACCGGAAGATGACCGGCGACAACCACTTCCGCGAATACGAAGCAGCGGCACTGGATTGGCTGCTCGGCGCAAACCCATGGGGCGTATCGATGATCATCGGTGTGCCGGGCTGGGGGAACTTCTCGCGCGATCCACACGCAGTGGTTACGAACAGGACGGGGCTCCAGCTCACCGGTGGAATGCTCGACGGGCCTGTGTATAGCTCGATCTACAAGAGCCTGCTCGGCATCAGACTTCACAATCCTGATGAATACGCGCCGTTCAACACCGGCTTCATCGTGTTCCACGATGACCTGGGCGACTATTCCACCAACGAACCAATCATGGATGGTACGGCAAACCTGACATATCTCTTCGCGGCAATCGAGACCGGCGGCCGTTAACACGAATGCCGGAGCTGCCTGATGTAACCGTCTATGTCGAGTGTATTACGGCAAAAGTGCTCGGCAGGAAAGTTGAGCGTGTGCGGATTGTCAACGTGTTCATTCTTCGATCTGTCGATCCGCCGATCAGCGAAGTGGAAGGTCACACTGTTCGTGATGTCCGTCGTATTGGAAAACGGATTGCGATCGGTCTCGATGATGACATATGGATCGTCATCCACCTGATGATTGCCGGCAGGTTTCGATGGTTGAAGCCAGGTGCGAAGATTCCCGGCAGGCTTGGGCTTGCATCGTTCGACTTCGAGAACGGCTCACTGATCGTTACCGAGGCGGGCACACAGCGCCGCGCATCGATTACGATCGTGCGGGGCGAGGGTGCGCTCGCGGAAATCGATAGAGGCGGAGCGGAGCCGCTCGAGATCGACCGCGAGACGTTCGCCGAGCGATTGATGCGCGAGAATCATACGCTGAAGCGGTCATTCACTGATCCGAGGCTGTTCAGTGGAATTGGAAACGCATACTCCGACGAGATCTTTCACCGCGCGCGAATCTCGCCGATCAAGCTCACTTCACGCCTGACGCCTGATGAGATCACGCTCCTGTACAATGCAACGCGCGAGGTTCTCATCGAATGGACCGACCGACTGCGGAAAGAGGCGGGCGGTGAGTTTCCGGCTAAGGTCACTGCGTTTCATGAGGAGATGGCCGTGCATGGACGATTCGGTAAACCATGTCCTGTCTGCGGTACGGCAGTTCAGCGAATCAGGTACGCTAGCAACGAGACGAACTATTGTGCTCGTTGCCAGACCGACGGCCGGCTGCTTGCCGACCGCGCTCTCTCGCGTCTTCTGAAACAGGACTGGCCGCGGTCTATCGACGAGCTTTAGCCGAAAGAGGGTTTTATTGCTTCGGGGTTCCCTGACTCATCGTTCGTACCATCTCTGACCACATCGTTCCGAGCGACTGGCCGCCGTCGCAAGGAATGACGGTTCCGGTGATGAACTGAGCCGAATCAGAGCAAAGGAAAAGTGCGAGGTCAGCAATCTCGTTCTTTTCCGCGAAGCGTCCGAGCGGGATCATCCTCGTCACCATCCCGCGCGCCTGCGGCGTTGGTGCAAGCCGTTTCATCCCCTCGGTATCGTCGACGGCGCCTGGCGCTATTGAGTTGATGCGCACGCCCATCGGCCCCCACTCGAGTGCGAGTGTCTTCGTGATCATGTCTACGCCCGCCTTCGCCGCGCACACGTGTACCTGCATCTCCATCGCGACGAACGCCTGTGCCGCGGAAATGTTGATGATCGACGCTCCAGGCCGGTTGAGATGCTCGAACGCGGCGTGACACGTGTTGAAGGTGCCGAGCAGGTCGATGTCTACAACGGACTTGAAGCCGTTTGCGGACATACCGAGCGCCGGCGCCGGAAAATTTCCCGCTGCACCGCACACGACAATGTCGATCTGCCCGAATTTCTGGCGCGCCGAGGCAATGGCGGCGGCAAGGGTGTCGTAGTCACGAACGTCTGAGGGAAAACCTGCGGCACGTTCCCCTGTCGGGTCGATCTCTGCAGCGGCCGCGTCGAGCTTCTCCTTCGTTCGACCGACAAGCGCGACGCTCGCCCCGTGCTCGGCGAATCGTTTTGCGATGCTCAGGTTGATTCCACTGCCGCCGCCGGTAATCAGCGCGACCTTGCCGTCGAGAATTCGCTCGCCGAATACGTTGCTCATTCCTGCTCCGTTGTCAGATTCAATTGTTGTGTCTACTTGTTCGCCTTTCGCGTGCGGCGCACCACGGGCGCCGCGGTATCTTCCGAAAACATTTCGCGGGCCGCGGCTGATGATGCTCGTTCAAGCACGCGGCGGTTGAGGGCGAGAACCACGCCGCTCCCTGTTTGGCTCTCTTCGATCAGACCTGCATTTCGCATCAGCTGCACATGGTGTGAGATCGTCGGCTTCGATACCCCGAACACCCGCGCCAGCTCGACGGAAGTCATCGGGATGCGAGCGATCGCTCCGGCGATTGCGTAGCGGGTCGTGTCGCCGAGTGCGCGGAAGATTGCACCGGGGTCGATTGTCGAGTTGACGGCTGCCGGAAGTCCGGTGTCCAGAACCGGCAGGAAAAATCGAGTGCGCCCGCGCGAATCTGCGTAGGTCGCCCAGAGTTTCGCCGAGTTGAACACTGACGGGATGAGGAAGACTCCGGTTGCGGATTTAACCGGGGTCGATGTGGCTCCACGAACCGTCACAAGGATGTCGTTTTCGATGCTGACTGGGAGTTTGTTCCCGCGTGCGAATGCGGCGAATGCCTTCGGATCGGTGTGACGCCTCATCTCGCGAGCGCTGTTCGACATTTCGCTTTCGAGTCTCTGCCATGTCTCGCCAAAGCCGTGAGTCCAGAATGCTTCGAGAACGTTGACTACCTCATCGCGCCAGGATGCCGGATTCCGCACGAGGTTCTCGAAGGCGTCGGGTCCGGATTGCTGGCGCGCGAACGGGAACAGCCCAAGAAGCGAGAGCAGTCTTTCCTGGGATTTCGCCTCGGTCGCAACCGTTCTCGCCAGCGTTGTCTTGCCAGACACGAGATCGTCGACTGAACCCGGGGACTTGAACACGCCGCCGAGCACGAACGTCTGGAACGTTCTCGCATCCATCGCCCTGAGCGTGCTGATCATTTCCGTGAATGTTATTGCCGGCGGTGACTCTCTCAGGGCATCGGCAATCAGCGGCCACATGAGCGGAGTCGGCGCGATGCTGGCGAGACTCGTTCGAAGTCTTGCGGGCAGGCGCGTCTCCATATCACGTCGCCAGTCGCGAAGGCGTTCACCCGCTCCGCTTTCCAACGCCTGGAGGGCGTAGAATATCTCGAACCTGGGGGTGACGATTACCTGAATTGTCGGAGCGGCCATGCAGTTAGATTATTCCCTAACCGTGTCTGAGGGAAGAGACCCAGGCGCGAACGGCTGAAACGCGAAGAACGCGAAGGGGGCACGAAGGTACGCGAAGCCAAACCTCGGCAAAGTTAAGAAACCCAGAATAAGCGCGGTTGCTGCAAGTCGAGAATCGCCGTGGGACCCTTTCGAATTTCTTCGCGTAACTTCGCGCACCCCCTTCGCGTTCTTCGCGTTTCAGCCGTTCTGTAGTCCGTTCGCTGACAATCGCATATAATGAAAGCATGACAGACAAGATCAGGAAATCAGATGAGGAGTGGCAGAAGGAGCTCACTCCTGACCAGTACAGAATCGCGCGCAAAAAAGGAACTGAGCCTGCGTTCACAGGCAAGTACAATGCGGCGCAAGAGCCAGGACTCTACACGTGCGCGTGCTGCGGCAATCCGTTGTTCGACTCGGATGATAAGTTCGATTCAGGATCGGGCTGGCCGAGCTTCACCAGGCCTGTCGGTGATGCCAACGTCGAGACTGAGACCGACACCAGCCACTTCATGAAACGTGTTGAGGTACTGTGCAGCCGGTGCGACGCTCATCTCGGACACGTGTTCGAAGACGGACCCGCACCGACTGGCCTGCGCTACTGCATCAATTCGGCATCCCTCGAGAAGACTGACAAGCCCTAACGGGCCCGACGAACAGGTGCCGGCCTGACCGGACGCGGGCCAACCTTGGCAATGGTCGGCCTGCTTTCGTTTCCGAGACGGTCGACTGCTGAAACGACGACTTCGTCAGGCGGAGCTGCAGCCGTCGAGGGCGCAAACATGTACGTCTCCTGGATACCCGGCAGCAGCACCGTCGTCCAGTCAGGACCGTATCGTGACCTGACGACCCAGCGCCACACCTTTTCCTGGCTGCCCGGCACGAAATCGACGACCGTCGCGCGCGTGGCCGCATCGCGGCGCAACGAAGCACGCGGAGCACGCGGTGGAATGCTGTCGAGCCACGGCGAGGGCGGAACAAGCGCTGGTCCCGCATACGGCCCTGCGAGCAATCGCTCGACGATGCTGTCGCGATTCTGCATGAACACTCGCGCACTGAAGTGAACATTTCCAGTCGCACCGTTCTGAAGGCGCGTTATCGATATCTGGTCGAGAATTTCCTGCGTCTTCCATGAGTCAGCACCTGTTCCGCCGACCCGGCTCGTAAAGTTACCCGGCCACATGTTGCGGCCTTTCGTATTCTCAGATACCCACCAGCGTAGAAGAACCGGGTAGCTCACGTCCTGTCGCGCGATTGGCCAGTAAAGCTGCGGAGTGAAATAATCGACCCAGCCCTCGTTGAGCCATTTCTTCGAATCCGCGTAAAGCTCGGCGTATGCATCGAAGCCCTGAATGCCGTCAGGTACTCCTTTCTTCCAGACACCGAATGGACTCACGCCGAATTTCACCCAGGGTTTCGTCGACTTGATCGATCGATAGACGTCCTGAACGAACCTGTCGACGTTGTTGCGCCTCCAGTCGTTGCGCTCGAGCTTGCCGCCCGACTTCACATAGGCGCTCCATGTGACACTGTCCGGGAAGTCGATGATCGCGTTCGCTGAGTCGCGCTCCTTGTATGGGTAGAAGTAGTCGTCGAAGTGAATGCCGTCGACGTCGTATCGCTTCACGACGTCGGCAATCACGCGAACCGAATGCTTCCTGACCGCACTGTCGCCCGGGTCGAGCCAGAGATGTCGGCCGTATGATCGCACGAGCCCGGGCCTCGTATTACTCAGATGATCCGCGGAGATGGCAGACTTAGCGGACGGGTGACGCGATCTGTACGGATTGAACCATGCATGCAGCTCGAGGCCGCGCTTGTGAGCTTCTTCCACGGCAAACGCGAGCGGATCATACCAGGGCTCAGGCGGCCGCCCCATTTGTCCCGCGAGGTATTCCGTCCACGGCTCTAGCGACGAAGCGTAAATCGCATCGGTCGCCGGCCTGACCTGAAGCACGATCGCGTTCATGTTGAGCTTCACTGCCTTGTTCAGGATTGCGAGCAGCTCTGTCTGCTGCTCGAAAGCATTGAGCCCGGGCTTCGACGGCCAGTCGATGTTCGATACGGTGGCAATCCATATCGCGCGAAACTCGCGTGAAACCGGCGGGGCTTCAGTCTGCTGCGCAAACGCGGTGACTGCGCTCGACAAAAGCGCGGCGAGAATCAGGAGTGGCTTCATCATACCTCGTGTTGGGGCACCCGTGGGGAACGCCGTTGTCGCCCGGGATCAGTCGCTCGAGTGCTTGACGAGCGACCCGTACCCGGCCAGAATTTTTACTTCCCCTACCTGATCAACTCAAGGAGAAGAAGTATGAGAGGTAATATGCGCCTGCTTTCGAGAAGCCGGGCACTCAGCCACCGGGATGGATGATTCCCGCTGGCGGGCCGAATGCAGCGGCACCTGGCAGCTCGTCAGCGTTGACGATGGTCATGGAGCCCGGCAACGTTGCGATCGTCTGCTTCCTCGCGGACGCGAAGGACGGCAAGCCCCACTTCGTGCACGGAATCATTCAGCAGGTGAAGATCGGCTGAGTTGGCCTACCGGCAATTTGTCAGCATGCGTATCCTCGTGCTCTTCGCACATCCGGCACTCGAGAAGTCGCGCGTCCATAAGCAGTTGCTTGCGGCCGTCGATGGTATCGCTGGCGTCACTGTTCACGACCTCTACGAATCCTTTCCCGATGGTGACATCGACATCGGTCAGGAGCAGTCGCTGCTTGAAGCGAGTGACCTGATAATTCAGCAGCACCCGTTCTACTGGTACAGCACGCCGCCGCTCCTCAAGCAGTGGCATGACCTGGTTCTCGAGCATGGGTGGGCCTACGGTGCTGAAGGCCGGAAGCTCGATGGCAAATACATGCTGAGCGCGATATCTACGGGTGGCGGTCCGGACGCCTACCTTCGCGGCGGATATAACTATTTCACGATCCGCGAGCTGCTCGCGCCGATCGAGCAGACTGCGCGGCTTTGCCGCATGACCTACCTGCCGCCCTACGTGATCTACGGCACACACCGGATGGATGAGCCTGCGATTGATGCTGCGGCTGCGGGGTACCGCAGGCTGGTGCAGGGCCTTGCTGATGATCGCATCGATCTTGAAGCAGCAGCGAAAGCTGAGTCGCTCAACGACGTTGGCATTGCTCCTGCCACAGCCTCGACGGAAACACCCGGATGAATTTCCTCGAGCAGGCTTTCGTTTATCTGGCCGCTGCTGTCGTCATGGTTCCCATCGCCAAGCGGCTTGGGCTTGGATCCGTAATCGGATACCTGATCGCCGGTATCGTCATCGGACCCTTCGGCCTCGGCTTCATCGGGGGCACGGCTGAAGTCGGGGGCGAAGACATCATGCACGTCGCCGAGTTCGGCGTCGTGATGATGCTCTTCGTCGTCGGGCTCGAGCTCGAGCCAGAGCGTCTGTGGCGGCTGAGAGGCCCTATCCTCGGAATGGGTGGTGTCCAGGTCGTTGCGACCGCTCTGCTTGTAACAGCGATCGTAGCGGCGCTGGGAATCGACTGGAGGGCAGCGACAGTCATCGGCATGGCGCTGTCGATGTCGTCTACAGCGATAGTGCTGCAGTCGCTCGGCGAGCGCAGTCTGCTGCGCACTTCCGGAGGGCAATCCGCGTTCTCCGTCTTGTTGTTCCAGGATATTGCCGTCATCCCGATGCTTGCGATCATCCCGCTCCTTGCGACTCACGGTGCGGCTGGGTCGTCGGATTCGGGTCACGCCACGAGCTGGGTGGCGGGCATGCCGGGCTGGGCGCAAACACTCGCGGTCATCGGTGCGGTTGCCGCCGTGGGCATCGGCGGGCGATTCGTGGTGCGTCCTG
>JAYUWU010000149.1:0-10302 GCA_043753365.1 Gemmatimonadaceae bacterium
AAGTGAGCGATGTCGCGATCGCGGTCATCGGGGCTTCGTGGGGAGGACTTGCTGCGGTCAGTCAGCTCATTGCCGCGTTGCCCGCCGGATTTTCGATTCCGCTTGCGATCGTTCAGCATCGCAGCAGGCACGCTGACAACCTGCTTGCATCATTGCTTCAGGACGTCACGGAGTTGCGGGTTGTCGACGTCGAAGACAAGGAGCCGCTCGAGCCGGGTAGTGTGTACATCGCCCCGGCCAACTATCATATGCTGGTGGAAAATGGATACCTGTCGCTCACAACTGATCCGCAGGTGCGCTTCAGCCGGCCCTCGATCGACGTGACATTCATATCAGCCGCCGACACATATCAATCGAAAACGCTCGGCATCGTGCTCACCGGTGCGAACGATGACGGTGCACGCGGGCTGGAGCACATCGTGAAGCTTGGGGGAAGAGCAATCGTACAGGATCCCGCGACAGCCGAGAGTCCGACCATGCCGCTCGCGGCGCGAAACGTTGTGCCGCAAGCGGAGGTGCTCGACCTGAGTGAAATCCCGGCACGGCTGATCGCGTTGTCGAAGGCCCCGCTCAAAGTAAAGCTCGCGAACTCCGATCCTTACGCACCGCGCGAGGCCTCGACGTGACTGAAGATCGCAGGGTGAACCTGCTCCTCGTCGATGACCGGCCGGAGAATCTTCTGGCGCTTCAGGCCATTCTCGAACCGCTTGGACAGACGCTCGTGTCTGCGCAGTCGGGTGAAGAGGCGCTCAAGTGTGTGCTCCAGCATGAGTTCGCCTGCATCCTGCTCGACGTCCAGATGCCTGACATGAACGGCTTTGACGTCGCGCAGATCATCAAGTCGCGGGAGAAGTCGCGCTACATCCCGATCATCTTCCTCAGCGCGATCAGCAAGGAAGACTCGTATGTTTTCAAGGGATACTCGATGGGCGCTGTCGACTATGTCTTCAAGCCCTTCAATCCCGATGTGCTGCGATCGAAGGTCGCGGTGTTTGTCGATCTCTATGTGAAGCAGCAGCAGCTGATGGAGCAGGCGGAGCTGCTTGCGGAGAGCCAGAGACGCGAGCTCGAGCTCGAGCTTCGTGCCGAGCTATTCGAGGCAGAGGCAAAATCCGCCGCGCAGCTCACCGAGCTGAACATCAAGCTCAAGGAGCGGCAGGGAGAGCTGGAGCAGGCGATGGGTGTGCGTAACCGCTTCTACGCGTCGATGAGTCACGAGCTCCGGACACCGATCAACGCGGTCATCGGCTACAGTACGCTGATGATCGACAACATCTATGGTCCGCTCAACGAGAAGCAGCGCGAGGGTCTTCAACGGACACTTCGCGCGGCGAGACATCTGCTCGAGCTCGTCAACGATGTGCTCGACCTCTCGAAGATCGAGGCGGGGAAGATCGAGCTGACGCTCGCGCCGGTGAATATCGCGAACCTCATAGATGACTTGTTCGTGACCGTACGTCCGCTGGCTGATGAGCATGGCACGAGCCTGAGCTTCGTGCGGCCGGAACAGGACATTTCGATCGTGACCGATCCGCGCCGGGTGCGTCAGATTCTCCTGAATCTTCTCTCCAACGCGATAAAGTTCGGAAAGCAGAAGCCGATCAGGGTCGAATGCCGGCCGCTGGATGGGGGAGGAGTGACAATCTCCGTAATCGATGAGGGAGAGGGGATCTCTGACGATGACCAGCAGCGCATCTTCGAGGAGTTCGTCCAGGTATCGCCGCACCAGCAGATGGGGACCGGACTCGGGCTTCCAATTTCGCGGCGGCTGGCCACGCTGCTGGATGGAACGCTCGAGGTTACATCGACTCCTGACAAGGGAAGCGTTTTCACGCTTCAGCTTCCGGCCGAAAGCGCGCCAAGAGTTTTCGACGAACCCGAAGAGGAACCGGTCCTGCCGGCACTGGCAGAGGGGGCCAGAAAAGGGGTCCACGTGGCATAGACCCTGCCTCATATGGGTGTCGGGCCGCGCGATGCGGCCGCCAAACGGAGGAAGTTATGAGAAACATCAAAAGGTTCATTCTGGTTCCAGCGGCCATTCTGGCAGTAGCGGCTTGCGGACGGGATGATAGCAGTAAGGTCGATGAGGCGTTGAACGCCGATCTGTCCCTGGCGGCTCAGGCTCGTCCCTATACAGCGATGGACAGCATTTCGGCTATGGAGCGCGCTTACGCGGCTCAGGGGCTTGCCCCGGTCGGTTATGCTCCAGCCGGATACGCTCCGGTTTACAGCCAGCCAAAGCCGGCGCCTGTTCGTGAGCGCGTAGTCTACCGGGATCGCCCGGTTTACCGCAGCACGAGCACGGCCTCGGCCCCGCGTAGGACGACCATCGTCAAGCACACCAAGCGTGATGCGGCGATTGGAGCGGCGGCAGGTGCAGCGATTGGTGCCGTTACCAGCCGCGATAAGCTGAAGGGCGCAGTCATTGGCGGTGTCGCCGGTGCTGTCCTCGGTGGAGTGATTGGAAACAACGTCGACGTTCAACGGCGTTAAGGCCTTCGAGCCATGATGGACTAAAGCTCCCGGTGCCCCTTTTGGCACCGGGAGCTTTTTGTTACCGCGGTGGCAGGCAAAAGCCGCTGTTAGCCGTTAGTCGCCCGCTTTTAGCGTTAGCTATTTGCTATTCGCATTTGATGAGGGCAATGACGGCAGCGCATCCTCTGTGATATGCTAACAGCGAATAGCAAATAGCTAACGCTAAAAGTGAGCGGCTAACAGCTAACAGCGTCCTTTACTGCAATAATGTCATATGCTTGCGCACATCATATTTGTGATATCACAGTAAGGGGGGTCAGCCAGCCCTGTCTCAGTGTCTCGCAACTTTGTCCCCTGTGCGGGACTACGTAATTGGTAGGGTTTTCCCCTCTTGTAATGCACGCGTTCGGCGGGTAGCATGATCCTCAGTGATAAACGAAACTCAACGCCTCCGTGCGTTATGCGTTGGTCGGCACGCGTTCCTCTCCGATCACGTCGCAAGATTCTTCGGATCCCTCGGAATCGACACACGTCACGCGGTCGGTCTTCAGCAAGCCCTTGTCGACTCCCGCGATTTTCACCCCGACGTAGTGATCGCGGAATACGAGCTTCTGGCGATGCTTTCGCTGGAGGCATGGGAGCGGGATGAGCTGCTTTCCCGAACAGCAGTGATTGCCGTAAGCCTAACGCGGCGCCCGCCTGAAGCTCAGCTTCTTGACGTCAACGGAATCGCCGGATTTCTATACCTCCCGATGCTCGATGCGGAGACAGCCGGAAGGATCATCGCGGCAGCCGCTGCATCCTCGCGACGGCGTTATGTCCCATCGGCTCCGGCGGCCTTTGAGAAAGAGGAAGCCGTAAACCGGGCCTGATCGCGGCATTACCCTCTCAAATGCCTCGACAATCCCTTAAATTGGGGGGCATGTCGAGTGACCCAATCACAAGCGTCTTCAACGACGGCTACATCGCTGAAGTTTTCGAGTCATATCGTCGGGATCCGTCATCTGTTGACGAGTCGTGGCGCCAGTTCTTTCGTTTCGCCGAGAATCTTGGTGGCGCCCTTCCTGGCGCAGCGGGTCCCCCGGCGCAGGCGGCCGACGCGTCTTCGCTCAAGAAGGCCGCCGCAGCAGCATCGCTCGTCGACTCGATCCGGGCTTACGGCCACCTCGCCGCACAGATAGACCCCCTTGGGAATACACCGCCGGGAACGCCCGAGCTGACCCCTGAATTTCACGGGCTCAGCGAGGACGATCTCGCCGCGATTCCTGGTGCTGTTCTCCGGTCATCCGAGCCGACGGCCGCCGATGTGGTCAAGCGTCTCCGCTCGCTGTACTCCAGCAACGTCGGGTTCGAGTTCGACCACCTCGGCAAGGTCGAAGAGCGCGAGTGGCTCAAATCGCAGATCGAAAGCGGACGCGTTCACGAGCCGCTGAGCGCCGCTGAAAAAAAAGCTGTGCTACGTCGCCTGACCGAAGTCGATGGACTCGAACGGTTTTTGGGCAGGGTCTATCAGGGTTACAAGCGCTTTTCCATCGAAGGCATCGACATGATGGTCCCGATGCTCGACACGGCGATTGATTCATCTGCGACACACGGCGCGAGCGAAGTAAGCATCGCAATGGCACATCGCGGGCGCATCAATGTTCTGGCCCATATCCTCGAGAAGCCTTACAAGACGATCTTCGGCGAGTTCGAGGGGAGACACGCGGCGACAAACGCCGAAAGTGGCACCGGGGATGTGAAGTACCACCTCGGCTTCACTGCTGAACGGAAGGTCGGCGAAGGGAACGTTCGCGTTTCGCTCATCCCGAACCCAAGTCATCTCGAGCTCGCGAATCCTGTGCTTCAGGGAGTCACGCGCGCCAGACAGACGATCATTGCCGCCGGGGGCGAGCGTAACGAGGCGAGCGTGGTGCCGGTCGTCATTCACGGTGATGCGGCGTTTCCGGGCGAAGGGGTCGTCGCCGAGACGTTCAACATGTCGCGGCTGCGCGGGTATCGTGTCGGCGGAACGCTCCACATCATTGCGAACAATCAGGTCGGATTTACGACAGACCCGATCGACGGACGCTCGACGCACTACTCGAGCGACCTCGCGAAAGGATTCGAGGTTCCGATCGTTCATGTGAACGCGGAGGACGCGAACACGTGCGTGCGGGTGATGCAGCTGGCTGTCGAGTACCGCGCGAAGTTCGCGAAGGATTTCCTCGTCGACCTGGTCGGCTATCGCCGCCACGGGCACAACGAGACCGACGAGCCCGCGTTCACTCAGCCGGCGATGTACACGCAGATACGTCTGCATCCAACCCCGCGGGAAGTCTGGGGACAGCGTCTCGTCGAAGAGGGCGTGATGAGCGCCGAAGAAGTGACGGCGCTCGAAGCTGAGATTACCGCGAATTTCGAACACATCCGGAGCGGTGCATCGTCCAGCGACGGTGAAAAGTCATCGCCGGGTGAAGTTGTGAAGGCGACCGACGCCGATGGCCCATCGCGCGCTGAAAGTCCGACCGCGGAAAAACTCGTCGCGCTGAACGAGCAGCTGCTTGCATGGCCGCAGGCGTTCAAGCCGAACGCAAAACTTTCGAAGACTCTTCGCAGGCGTCGTGAGACGATGGGAGACGCGGGCGGAATCGACTGGGGTCACGCCGAGGTGCTGGCGTTCGCGTCGATGCTGGTGCAGGGGACATCGGTTCGCATGACCGGGCAGGATATCGAGCGCGGCACGTTCTCACATCGCCAGGCTGTCCTGCACGATGCGGAAACCGGAGAGAAGTACACGCCGCTACAGCATCTTCCCGATTCGAGCGCTCATTTCGAGATTTTCAACAGCCCTTTGTCCGAAACAGCAGTGCTCGGTTTTGAATACGGCTTCAGCACGGCGATGGAGAATGCGGTCGTCCTTTGGGAAGCGCAGTTCGGCGACTTCGTGAACGTTGCGCAGCCGATCATCGACCAGTTCATCGTTTCCGATCGCGCGAAGTGGGGTCAGGTCTCGTCGATCGTGATGCTGTTGCCACACGGGTATGAAGGACAAGGCCCGGAGCATTCGAGTGCGCGGCTCGAACGGTTTCTTCAGTCGTGCGCCGAGAACAACATGTATGTGGCGTATCCGTCGACGCCGGCGCAGTACTATCACATCCTGCGCAGGCAGTCGACAGACGAGCGTCGTCGTCCACTCGTGCTGATGCAGCCGAAGAGCCTGCTGCGCTTGCCGGAGGCGGCATCGCGACTCCCGGATCTCGCGGAGGGAGCGTTTGCGACGGTGATCGATGATGCGGCGGTTGCTGAGAGGCGTGACCAGGTAACGCGCCTCGTGTTCTGCACGGGGAAGATGTACTACGATCTTGCGGCAAAGCGTGAGCAGCATATCGCGCTGGTTCGTGTCGAGCAGCTGTATCCGTGGCCGGACAAGGAAGTTGCGGCGATCGTCGATTTGTATCCGTCGGTCGAGGAAGTGGTGTGGGCGCAGGAGGAACCGAAGAACATGGGTGCATGGACGTATGTCTCGCCGCGCCTCCGCGTGTCGACGGGCAATGCGATGATCGTGCGGTACGTCGGCAGGCCGGAGCGTGCGAGTCCTGCCGAAGGTTATGCGTCGGCTCACAAGAGCGAGCAGGAGCGGATTGTCTCGGAGGTAGTTGCGCCGCTGGCGACGCCCGGTGGTGCGAGACGGCGGAGTGCGGTCGCGAGTCAGTAGCCCTGTCTTTCGCGAGCTGTTTTCGATGAGACGCTCCTTGTTCGCGCTGGCGGCGGCTTTTTTTCTGACGCCGTTGCTTTTGTCAGCGCAGGATCCTCGGACCGAACCGGTCGGTCCGAGACGCGTGCTTCTGGTCGGAGCACACCCGGACGATGAGGACACAAATCTCATCGCATGGCTCCAGAAGGGAGGGCAGGCTAACACTGCGTACCTCTCGCTGACGCGGGGTGACGGCGGCCAGAACCTCATTGGCAACGAGCTTGGCGAAGAACTTGGAATCATTCGTACGGAGGAACTGCTTGCCGCACGTCGCGTAGACGGCGCGCACCAGTTCTTCACTCGAGCATATGACTTCGGATTCTCGAAGAGTGCCGACGAGACTTACGCACACTGGCCCAAGGATTCGCTCCTCAACGATGTGGTTACCGTTGTGCGCGCGTGGAAGCCCCACATCATCATTGCGATGTTTTCGGGGACGCCCCGGGATGGCCACGGTCAGCACCAGGTCTCCGCCATTCTTGCCAAAGAAGCGTACGAAGTTGCGGGCGACACCGTGCGGTTTCCGGTCCGGGATTTTGGCCCGGCGTGGACGCCCCTCAAGTTTTATCGTACCGCCAGGTTCGACACTACCCAGAAGACTCTGAGAGTGAACGTCGGCGAGTACGACGAAAGACTTCGCAAGTCATATGCGGAAATTGCAGGCGATAGCCGTTCGCAGCACAAGTCACAGGGATTCGGCGCGCTCCAGCGACGAGGTGTGGTCTGGAATTACCTGCGCCGTGAAGCGACTCGTGTAAACGAGGCTACGCCGGCCGCTTCAGAGGAATCGCTCTTCGATGGCATCGACGCGGTTCGCTCATTCACAAACCGGCCGCACAGGTTCGACAGTATTGCGCCCCACGTCTTCCTCGAAGCGTTCGCCGACCGGCGAGTAGTCGCGCTTGGTGACAGTGCAATAGTCACTGCGACGCTCTATAACCGAAGCCGGAAAACCGTGTACGCGCTCCCCACGAAGTACCCGGCTCGTGAAGTCGATGAAGAAATGACCTTGTTGACGCGCAGCGGCCGCGCATTGGCAAGGGCGCGTATATCTGGAAAGTTTACTGATTCACTTGAAGGACACATCGCTGTCCTCCCTGACAGTGCGTTCAGCTGGAAACTGTCGCTTCGAGGTACGCGGTTGACGCAGCCGTGGTGGCTTGCGACGCCGCGAAGAGGTGACCTCTTTGGTCCTGCGCTACCCAGGTTGCATGGAAATATCTGGATGGACATGCCGGAGGACGTTCGCAGTCTGGGCCCCGTTGTCAACGTTTCCATCACCGATGATACGCTGAGGACCAACCCGTCACTCGTGATGGAGAGCCGGGTTGTTTTCCGATATCTCGATGCGATACGAGGCGACGTCCAGCGTCCCGTTGCAGTTACGCCGCGAATTAGCGTGAGCCTCGAGAACTCGCAGGAGCTCGCCCGAGCGAACACTCAGCTCGATCGTTTCTTCAAGGTGACGCTCCGATCCGCGCTGATGAAGGCGCAACCAGTTGTCGTCTCGCTCACCGTGCCAGCTGGTCTCAATGTCGATTCCGCATCGAGGGCTCTCACACTCGATTCCGCTGGAACGCGAACAGTGACTTTCAGGGTTCGTGGACGGCTGGCCCCTGGCATTCACGCAGTGAGTGCGCGCGCAACCGTGGGGAGCGAGACGTTCGCGAGCGGCTACATACCGATCGAATACGATCACATCAGCCCGCAGCGTCTGTATCGCCCGGCAACGATCTCGCTCAAGGCAGTCGACGTTCAGGTTCCGGCAAAAACGAACATCGGGTACATCCACGGTGTAGGCGACAAGGTCGCTCCTGCGTTGTCACAGCTGGGGATCCCTGTCACGATGGTCAATCCCGCAGATATCCCGACTCTCGATCTGGCCCAGTTCAGTGCGATCGTCGTGGGGCCGCGGGCATACGAGGCGAGCACCGAGCTGACTTACAACAACGGCAGTCTGCTCAACTACGCGCGGAACGGCGGTACACTCGTCGTGCAGTACGGGCAATACGAGATGATGCGGCCGGGAGTGATGCCCTACGCGATTACGATATCGCGACCGCACGACCGCGTCACTGAAGAAGTTGCTCCTGTCACAATTCTCGATCCAGCGAGCCCGGCACTCACCGTGCCGAACAGGATCACGGCAGCGGACTTCGAAGGCTGGGTACAGGAGCGTGGCTTATACATGCCGCGCACGTTCGACGAACATTTTCGTCCCGTTATCGAGATGAACGATCCCGGTGCACCGCCTAACCGTGGAGGGATACTTGTCGCGCCCTACGGAAAGGGGTTGTACGTCTACACGACTCTCGCATTTTTCCGGCAGCTGCCGGCAGGCGTCACCGGTGCAGCCAAACTTTTCGTGAACCTCATCTCGAGCGAGGCTCAGGGCGTGACTCAAACGCAGACCAAGGCGGGCTCGCAATGAAACGGTGGCATATCGCTGTCCTGGCAATCGCTTTGTCAGGCTGCTCGAAAGACGACAGAACTGTACTCACCGTGTACTCCCCACACGGCAAAGACCTGCTCGGCTACTTCGAGACTGAATTCGAGAAAGCGAATCCGACAGTCGACGTGCAGTGGGTCGACATGGGATCGCAGGAGGTTCTCGACCGCATCAGGGCCGAGAAGGAGAATCCGCAGGCAGACCTGTGGTTCGGTGCTCCGGCCGAGGCTTTTGATCGCGCGACCAAGGAAGGATTACTCCAGCCTTATATCCCGACATGGTCGAACGCGGTCAGCGTGGAAGGACGGGACGCTGCCGACAACTGGTACGGCACTTACCTCACCCCCGAAGTGATCGGCTACAACACCGAAGCGGTGACGAAAGAGCAGGCACCGAAGGACTGGGACGACGTGCTCGATCCGAAGTGGAAGGGGAAAGTCCTCATTCGCGACCCGATCGCCTCGGGCACGATGCGCGCGATCTTCGGCGCAATTATCGCCCGGTCGGTTGCTCGAACGGGATCGCCGGAGAGCGGGTATGAGTGGCTCAGAAAACTCGATGCGAACACGCGCGAGTACACGCTCAACCCGACGATCCTTTACCAGAAGCTCGGTCGGCAGGAAGGCGTGATCACACTGTGGGACATGCCTGATATCGCGACCCTGAAATCCCGGCTGAACATTCCCGTCGACTACATCATTCCTTCGAGCGGTACGCCTCTGCTCGTCGATGGCATCGCTGTCGTGCGCGGAACGAAGAAACTGGAACAGGCAAAGCTCTACTATGAATTCGTGACGACGCCCGATGCGATGAAGGCTGCTGCCGAGAAGTACTTGAGGATTCCGGCGCGGACAGATATCGCGCAGGCGGATCTCCCGCAGTGGATTCAGCAGGCAAATCGTGAGATCAAGCCGATGCCGGTGGATCGAAAGGTCATGGCGGACAGCCTGAATGCGTGGATGAAGTACTGGGACTCCAACATCCGGAACAGCAGCAGGCGCACTCAGTGAGCAAGGGATCGCTCGTGCTCGAGCGGGTTACGCGCCGCTTTGGTGAGCATGTAGCGGTCAATGAAGTGTCGTTCGAGGTTCCGGCCGGTGAGCTGCTTGCCCTCATCGGCGCGTCGGGGTCGGGGAAGACGACGACGTTGAGGATCACCGCCGGATACGAGACGCCCGACAGCGGCAAGGTGCTGTTCGATGGGCGTGATATCACGTCGCTGCCGCCACAGAAGCGCGACTTTGGAATGGTGTTTCAGCATTACGCGCTGTTTCCGCACATGCCTGTTCAGGACAACGTTGCATTCGGCCTCGAGGCGCGCGGTGTGCCAAAGTCCACGAGGCTCGAGAAAGCGCGGAGTGCCCTCGCAGCGGTCGGGCTCGAGAATGCAGGACCTCGCAGTATCCAGTCGTTATCGGGAGGCGAGCAGCAGCGTGTGGCGCTTGCGCGCGCTCTGGTGATCGAGCCACGCGTTCTTCTGATGGATGAGCCGCTGTCGAACCTCGACCCGATATTGAGGCAATCAACCCGCGATGAGCTGAGGTCAATGCTGCATCGTGTGGGCGTGCCTGCTCTCTTCGTAACGCACGACCAGGAGGACGCGTTCGCGATAGCTGATCGCATCGCTCTCATCAGGCGCGGC
>JAYUWU010000150.1:0-3830 GCA_043753365.1 Gemmatimonadaceae bacterium
GTGATGCGCCGTTTCTTTCGCAGGTCCCTGGAGCGCCTTCTCTAACGGGCGGTCAGCCCGCCCAGGGCGAACTCCCAAAAAAACGCACTGAAACTCCCGAAGCAGCAGAACGTATAAGAAGTTAATGTACGTTAACTTTACACCGTTCCGGAGTCTCACATGAAAGGATCCGCCGTGTTGCGCTCGTCAGTCGTCGCCTTCGTCTTGACCATCAATGCATGCGCGTCGACTCGAAGGGGCACGTCAGCCGTCAGGACGTTCGACCCCGTTGGCGATTACCAGCTTTCGATGATCGATGCAGGTCAGTCACGAAACGCCACGATGGCGGTGACAGGAACACCCGGGCAATACGGCGGGAAGATCAACGCAGACCAGCGTCCGGAAGTCGCAATCAGCACACTCACCGTTAGTGCGCAGCAGGTGACGGTCACGGGAGACATTCCGCAGGGCATGCTTGTTCTTCGATTCAGGGTCGTCGGGGACAGCGTGAGCGGCGACTGGTCACTTCGAGGCCAGGGTGGAAGATTCGCCGGCAAGCACCGTCCGCCGCAGGCCGGTCGATGAGGCTGCGCAACTTTGCCGTGTTCACGGCGATGCTGCTACCCTTCACACTACGGGCGCAGGTGACAAATTATCCAGGCGAGCGCTGGGACACAGTCGCAGGTGTTGATCGCCAGAAGTGGTCACAGGACAGCCTTCGAGCAATCGGTGAGTTCGTGTCTGCGCTCGGATCGGGAGCCGTCGTTGTCATCGACGACGGCCGGCTTGTGGCACAGTGGGGCGAGCCGCATCGGCCGTTTCCGTTGACGTCAGTTCGGAAGAGCCTGCTTCACTCACTGCTTGGGATCGAAGTCGGCGGTGGGCGGCTGCGAATCGAGTCGACACTGGCTGATCTGGGCATCGACGATCATCCCGCTCTCACACCGTCTGAGCGCCGCGCGACTGTCTTGGATCTGCTCGCGTCCCGGTCCGGCATCTATCACGGAGCCGCTTACGAGCCTGCATCGATGAGATCAGGGCGCCCTCAGCGCGGAAGCACGGTACCGGGACAGCGATGGTTCTACAACAACTGGGACTTCAACGCACTCGGAACCATTTACGAGAAGGTGTCAGGCAGAAACGTGTTTGCCGGGTTCGAAGAGTCAATCGCGCGGGTTATAGGGATGGAGGACTTTCGGGTCAGCCACGGAGAGAGTGTCAGGGAGTCAGTGTCGGTACACGCGGCGTACACATTCCGGCTCAGTGCGAGCGACCTCGCACGATACATTCTTCTCTATGCGCGCGGTGGAAAATGGAACGACGTCCAGGTAGTCCCTGAAGACTGGGTAAAACTTGGAACGCGCGCGCACACGACTGCTGGTGAGGACGGCGCGTATGGAATGTTGTGGTGGAGCGAAGTCAACGGACATCTCGTGCCCGGAGCGTCGCTCGACTCCGGCGCGTTCGCAGCGCGGGGACTCGGACCGCACTACGCAGTTGCGATCCCATCGCGCAATCTCATCATCGTTCATCTTGCCAACACCGACACGCCCGGGCCGTCAAACTGGGTCGAGCGGAGGAGCGTGGGGACCCTGATAACGAGAGTCCTGAACGCACGAAGTGGAGGGGGAACATCTCCCACCGGGTATTGAACGGCGGCGCTTCGCTGCAGTTAGCAATTAGCAGCACCAGCTCGTAGCTGTTAGCAATCGGGGCACGCTAACCGCTGTGAGCTAGTGCTGCTAAGAGCTAAAGGCACGCCTTTTTCTCTAGCGTCTCGTTGTCGCGCTCCTGTCTCGCACCGGCCGGAACTCCGATGTCTGCAGATAGTTCGGCCACTCTCGTGAGTTCGCCAGCGAAAGCCCAAGGCGATGCAGAATTGACACGTCCTCAGCGATACCTGCGAACTCCCAGGTAGCAGCATCGAAATTGTCAGCCGGCTGGTGATACGCGTCACGGCGATACGTATCGTCAGCTACTTTCCCTGCAGCTTTCCCGCCGGCAAGCAGGTCGGAGCCGCTGTCCATGTACAACATCGGTACGCCGCGCTTAGCCATGGGGAAATGGTCGGAGCGGAAAAAGTATCCCGCTTCAGGATTCGGGTCAGGGGTGATCACCCGGCTGCTCGACGCGAGAACCTGCTGCAGTCGAGCCTCGATGTCTGTCTGGCCAGAGCCGACGACTAGCACGTCACGCGCGCGCCCGGTCGCAGAAAGCGCATCGATGTTGAATCCGGCGACGGTCGTTTCCAGGGGAAACACAGGGTCGCTCGCGTAATATTCGGACCCGAGCAGTCCTTTCTCTTCGGCCGTCCAGAATGCGAAAACGATTGAGCGCTGAGTGCGCGGGCCGGCTGCGAACACACGCGCTAGCTCGAGCACCGCGCCAATACCTGTTCCGTTGTCGATCGCACCGTTGTATATGCTGTCGCCGCGAGCATCTGGCGCACCGACGCCGAGGTGATCCCAGTGCGCACCATATAGTATTGTCTCGTTCGGGCGGGTCGTGCCGGGCAGGCGCCCAATAACGTTCTTCGACCGAATCGTCTGCCGCCTCACCTCGTAGTTCGCCGAGAATGTTGCAGTTCCCAGCGGCACGGGACGAAACTCGCGAGTCTGCGCGATCTTCTTGAGCGCCTCAAAGTTCTGCCCCACCGCCTCGAATAGCCGTACGGCATCGCCACGCTGCACCCAGCCCTCGACCAGTGGATGCACCTCGGCGGGATTCGGACGCACGATGTCGAACATCGTATTGGTATTCGAATTCTTCACCGTTGCCCAGCCGTACGATGCGGGTGCGGTCTCATGAACGATCAAAAGGCCGGCGAGTCCCTGCCGTGCAGCTTCCTCGTATTTGTATGTCCAGCGACCATAGTAAGTCATCGCCTTGCCACCGAAATCACCCTGGCCTGTCTCGAAGTCGGGGTCGTTGATCAACGCGATTCCAATCTTGCCACGCAGATCCTGTCCCTTGAAGTCGTCCCAGTTGCGCTCAGGTGCCTTCACTCCGTAACCAAGGAATACAATCGGTGCGTTGACGATATTGACGCGATCGACGTTCTGCATCGACGCACGAACGGCGATCTCGTTGCCTTGAGTAAGAGGAACGACCTGGCCATCGACATTCACTGACAGTTTTGGCACTCCCACAATGTCCGATTGACTGAGCGGAACCTCCTGGAACCACGAGCCTCCCGGCCCGCCGGGCTGAACGCCAGCCGCCTGCAGGCGATCACGCAGGTAATTCACAGTGATCGGCTCTGCCGTTGTCGCGGGACCGCGCCCGAGGAACGCATCTGATGAAACGGTTCGGACGTCTTCCGCAATTCTATCGGCGCTGACCGTTGTCCCTGCTGGACCGCTGGTCGTGCTGACAGATGGCGCGCATGCCGAGAGCGCCAGAACGAGTGCGAGGCTGCGAGTGGGATTCATGTGTGGTCTCTAACGTTTGGATTGGCGTGACTCACGCGGTCCAGCGGGACGCCGGGTGGAGTACAGATAATTCTAGCAGCATGTTTCGCTGTGGGTCAGCTTGGGGCTTGCACTGCCGAAACCCATGGGGAAAAAGGTTGGGCGGATTGAGCGGATTCGGCGGATCAAGCACGTCCCTGTTTCCAGCAGTAACTTCGCTCGCTTCAAGGTTTCCCCCTTTTGGGGTTAGCCCAGAAATCCAGGATCTGAATTGGCCAGGATGCGTGTTCGCCGGCGGGCAACCCTTTAATCGATGCGCCCTATCCGCCGAATCCGCTAAATCCGCCTGATCCGTTTTCCCACCTTGGGTTTACGTTGGTCAGGTTCGCAGGGCTCTCGTGAGAGCGCGGTCCAGAGAGTTGGCGAACGCCTGCTTCTCGC
>JAYUWU010000151.1:0-3828 GCA_043753365.1 Gemmatimonadaceae bacterium
TACAAGATTCGCGCATTCCATCATGGCGTCGAGGCGTACAAGGTTGCTGACCTTCTCGCACGCGACAGCATTGGCGGCTCATTGTGGTCGGATTGGGGATCGTTCAAGATGGAAGCGCTCGACGGTGTGAAGGCGAACGTCGCGCTGGTGCAGGCGGCAGGAGCGAACGTCGCTGTCCATTCCGACGACGCCTCAGGATCTCAGCGCCTCAATCAGGAATCAGCGAAGGCGATGGCGGCGGGAATCGCAGCCGGCATCCCGATTACCGAGGAGATGGCAATCAGGTGGATCACGCGCAATCCGGCGTGGCAGCTGGGGCTCGATGACAGGATCGGGACGCTCGAGGCCGGCAAGAACGCCGACATCGTGCTCTGGTCGGCGAACCCGTTCAGCGTGTACTCGCGCCCGGAGAAGGTCTGGGTCGATGGTGCGATGCTCTACGACAGAAACGACCCGCGCCAGCAGTGGCGCACAGACTTCGAGCTTGGCTTCGTTCGTACTCCTGCCGGAATCAACCGATGAGATACACACATCATTTATTGGGATGCGCGAGCGCCGTGCTGGCGATTGCGGCCAGCGCTCTGCCGGCGGCGTCACAGACGATTGCAATCACGGGAGGCAAGGTCTATCCCGTTTCCAGCGCTCCTATCGAGAACGGCACGGTTCTCATCCGTGATGGAAAGGTCGTGGCAGTCGGAGCCAACGTTACTATCCCTTCAGATGCGCAGCGAATCGACGCGTCGGGCAAATGGGTAACGCCCGGTCTGATCAATTCAGCGACTCAGCTCGGCTTGTCAGAGGTCGGACAGGTCCAGGACACTCGCGACGACAGGGCACGCGGGCGCGACAACGTCGCGGCCTCGTTCACCTCGTGGGAAGGACTCAACAGCATGTCTGTTCTCATCGCGCCGGCACGACGCGAGGGAATCACCAGCGTAGCGATTGTGCCCAGTGGCCAGCACCTGATTTCCGGCCAGGCGGCAATATTGAATCTCGTCGATGGAATGCCGAGCGACATGCTGCTGCGCGGTCCGGTCGCGATGGTCGCTCAGATACAATCACCTGGCGGAGCGGGCGTTGGTGCGCGGGGTGAACTGCTCGTGAGACTCAGAGAGCTGATTGAAGATACGCGCGCATTCGCGCGGAACCGCGCCGCATTCGAGCGCGCCCAAACCCGCGACTACTCGGCGAGCAGGCTCGACCTGCAAGCCATGATCCCGGTTGTCGAAGGCAGGCTTCCATTGCTTGTCGCGGCCGACAAGGCAACCGACATCGATGCGGCGCTGCGTATCGCGCGTGAGAACAACATTCGCATCTTCATCGGCGGCGGTGCGGAAGCCTGGATGGTGGCCGATAAGCTGGCCGCAGCCCGGGTTCCAGTTCTCACCGGGGCCATGAACAACATCCCGGGTGGGTTCACGACGCTCGGTCAAACTCAGGAGAACGCGGCAATCCTCCGGCGCGCCGGAGTGCAGGTGATTGTGATTGGCAACGGCGGGGGCGATGAGGAAACGTTCAACGTCCGCAACATCAAGGTTGAAGCAGGCAACGCGGTTGCGTACGGAATGTCGTGGGATGATGCGCTTCGTTCTGTAACGCTTACTCCCGCCGAAGTGTTTGGTGTTGCAGACAGAGTTGGGTCGCTGCAGGCAGGTCGCGACGCCAATGTCGTGATCTGGAGCGGAGACCCGTTCGAGTTCTCAACTGTCGCCGAGCGTGTGTTCGTCGGTGGCCGGGAGTATCGGGAGCTGGACAGGCAGGAGCTGCTTACGGAGCGCTACAAGCAGCTCCCGCCGAGCAAGGCCGTGCCAGTTCGCAGGTAGCGCGGAACTGCAGGCAAAGAAAAAGGCCCGGCTGATAGCCGGGCCTTTTTTTATGTGGAGTTGAACATTACCCGCTGATGTTATCGTCAGCAGCAGCAGCGGCAGCAGCAGGTTCAGCGGAGTCTGCGGTCGATGCGGTGCGGCTCTCGCGGCGCTTCTGTTCGAGCTCCTCTTCATAACGCGCCGCATCAGCATCGTGAGTGGCCAGCGTTGCCGCGAGTCTCGAATAGGTGTCGGCGTCGACGTCTCCGCCACCTTGCTTGGCTCGGAATACAGCGTAGCCAAGCGCCTGCGCCGCCTTGTCAGCCAGCTGCCTGGTGCGGAACGCCTCGAGTCTCGTTTTACCTTCGTCGAGAGCGCCCTGCGCAGCTTTACCCGCACGGTCGAGCTCGTCTCGCAGCTTGTCGATGAACGCCATTTTTCTTCCCGTTATAGTTGACCTACGGATAAAGTACGTATTCAGGCCCTTGCAAGTTTCACGGCAGGACTTTCAAGGAGGGAGCCCGGAGCAGGTGTCCGGTCAGGTAGTGGCGCTCCTGGCTTCAAAGATCTGTCCTGGCCTTCGCGCTGCTTCGCGCCCCCTTCGTGTCCTTCGTGCTAAAGTCGTTCGCAGTTCCCGTACGCGGACGGCTCCCGATATTCCTTGATGAACCTAAAAAAAGCCCCCGCGGAGCGGAGGCTTTCGAGACAATAGGACCAGAGCGGCTCAGGCCGCGTTGGTCTTCTGCTCCGGGTAAACGCTGATCTTGAAACGCGTCCGGTTCTTGTGCTCGAACTTCACGACGCCGTCGATGAGCGCATAGATCGTGAAATCGGTTCCGAGGCCGACGTTGCGGCCAGGATGCCACTTGGTGCCGCACTGGCGGACGATGATGTTGCCGGCGATGACCTTTTCGCCGCCGAACTTCTTCACACCGCGGTACTGCGGATTGCTATCGCGTCCGTTTCTCGACGAGCCGACGCCCTTTTTATGTGCCATCTGTAATTCCTCTTATCCGAGCGTGATGTCGCCAATACGGACTTCCGTGAAGCCCTGACGGTGACCCTGCTTCTTCGCGTAATTCTTGCGCCGCTTCATCTTGAATACGACGATCTTCTTGTCCCTGCCGTGCTTGACGATTTCGCCAGCAACCGATGCGCCCTTGAGGGATGGCACGCCGACAAACGTCTTGTCGCCGTCAGATCCGAGGATCACGTCGTTGAAAGTAATCTTCGAGCCGGCATCGCCCGGCAGGCTCGGAATTCTGAGAGTTTTGCCCGACTCGGCGCGATACTGCTTGCCACCGGTGCGGATGATTGCGTAAGCCATTGGTCGACAACTGGTTGGGGAAATCTGTAACAGCCTTTCAATTTAAGAAAAGCGGGGCCTAGCGTCAACCTCCTTCCATTGCGCGGTACAGGGCGGATTTAATGGAAGGTGCGTACTGCGAATCGAGGAGCCAGGGCTGTGCGGATTCAGGACCAACTACAATCGACGATCAACGACTTATTGCGAGTCGAGGACAAAGACGGAAACAGCCACGCAGTTCACTGCCGTTCCGACCCGTAGCTGACCTCAATCCTCGATAAGTCGTCGATCGTCGATTGTAGTTGGTCCTGAATCCGCACAGTCCTTAGTCCTGACCTACTCAGACCGGGCGATGGAGTTGGGACCAAAGATCTACCCATCACGCCATTGCGTACTGCTGAGTGACATCCCGCCCCTGCCCCTTCACCACCAGCTTGAACTCGTCAGGCTTGAGCAGAGGATCATCCCGCAATTCGAGCGAGAACGAAGCCGCCTTCTGGAGCCGCTGAACGAGCTCGCGCTCCTGTTCCAGTACGTACATCGCCACGTCCGGGTGGAGCTTCACCAGCAGGTTATCCCTGCGCCCTTCAACGACCATCCTCCGAACCGAACGCTCCATCCGCCGCACAATCGTCTCGGGCGTGAATACGCGGCCAGTGCCCACGCACGTCGGGCACGCCTCGGTCATGCTCTGATAGTGGCTCTGCCTCACCCGCT
>JAYUWU010000152.1:0-3804 GCA_043753365.1 Gemmatimonadaceae bacterium
CCCGCTCGGCGCGATGGACCAGCGTGTTGTAATGAAAGGTGTCCCCGTAGTACAGCAACACCCCATCCTTCTCGACAAGCTCGGCAAACATAGAATCAGACCCGAACGGGTCCGTGCCTTCCCGCCACTCCTGCCGGGGTTCGGCACCGTTACCGGCAACCGCGAACATCGCTATCGGTGTCCGCCATTCGGCGAAGTCAGTCCTGAACCTTTCGGGAATCGGACCAAGTTGAGACCCGCTTCTCACCACATCGAAGACGCGCGATTTGCCGAACTCGTAGTTGAACGATGGCACCCACAGGTCGCGGCCCTCCGTCGCATCCCTGATCAGAGCGATATGGCTGTCGATGTACGCATCGCGATCGCGAACCGGCTTAACCAGCCGCGCCGCACGAAAAGGGTCGGAATGAACGAACACTGGGCCCGATCCCATCGCATCAATCAATCCGGCAATGCGATCCCTCACTGCTGCTTGAACCGGTGACTCACCGCAACCTTGCCAACGATGACACGATGAGGTGCGAGCTGCTTCTGAAGATGCGCGCGGAAGTGCTGCATCACCGCCCTGCGATCGATCACTTCCCCGTCACCAGGTTCCACCGTCACCTCGATGTGCTGGCCAGTGATCGGGTTCGGCATGCCGACAGCTTTTGCCCTGAGCACACCCGGATACAGCAGCGCGACACGCTCGACCTCACTCGGCAAAATCTTGAGCCCGCCGACATTGAGAATCTCCTTTGCCCGTCCGACGACCTTGATCCATCCATCGTCCTCTTCGACGATGTCACCGGTGTCGTACCATCCATCATCGAACGGCGACGGCGCGTTCAGGTAGCCGAGCATCCTGTTGTCGGATTTGATGTGGAGCACTCCGTCGGCGATTCGCGTCTCGATGCCCTTCCCTCCGATCTGCATCCAGAGACTGTCACGCGCGCGCGACCTCACCTGGAACACACCAAGCTCCGACAGTCCGTAGGTCTGGCGAAAGTCGACGCCGGGAAGCTTCTCGCAAAGGCGGTCGAGCGTTCCCTGATCCATTCTCTCGGTTCCGTACGTGATCACGCGCAGATGCGGAAACTCCATCGTATCGAAGACACCCGCGAGCAGCATCATGCGCAGGAACGTCGGCGTCGTCGGAAGCAGCTCCACCCTGTGCTCGACGAGCTCGGCGGCAATCGTTTCAGGGGTGCGCTCTGACGGGACGATGACGACACCGCGGTTGAAAAGCGTGTGTAGCATCGTGTTGATGCCGCCGGCGTGATCGAACAGAAGAAAGTTGAGCGCCCTGAGTGGCGGCCTCGGGACCGAATAACGCTCGAGGAAGTTGTTGAAGTCGTGAAGGATCGCCTTTGGCCGTCCCGTCGTGCCTGACGAGAAAAAGATGATACCGGGGTGATTTCGGTCTCGCACTTCTTTGATCAGCTGGTGCTTTTCAGCCTCTCCTTCCGCCCGCTTTTCTATTCTGCCATCACGGATGACCCACTCCGCCATTCCCTGCTCGAAAAAATACTCGTGATCGGCTCTTGTACCCGATGCCAGCGGCATCAGGATCACCCCGAGGTCGAGCAACTCGAGCATCGTCGCTATCGTGGGCCCGTCGAAGTCACCGACGAGTGCGACAATCGCACCTCGCGGAATGTTACTCAGCTCAGTGGAGCTCCCGATCGAATCAGCGACCTCGCTGAACGACAGCGTGCCGCCGGCGCCGATCAGGAATGGCTCGCGGTTTCCGTCGTTGCGTGCCGCGAGTTGACTAAGAAGTGACATTCGAAATGAACTCAGGGATGCTAAGCCCCTGCACAGGCACGTCTAGGCACCACCGACATGGATCGTCTGACCGCTGACCATCGAGCTCTCCTTGGACAGCAGCATCGACACGATGTTCCAGACATCAGCGGGTGTGCCCTGTCGCTGGATGATCTGCTGTCGAACCACAGCGTCGACCTTTTCCTTCGGCACTTTCGCGATAAGCGCGGTGTCGATCGGCCCTGGCGCAACAGCATTTACAGTGATTCCATGCGGAGCCAGCTCGCGGGCGAACACGCGCGTGAAACCTTCCACGCCTGCCTTGGAGGCGATGTAGATCGCTTCTCCCTTAATGGCGAGAGGGACACCAAGAGTCGAGAAGTTGATGATCCGCCCCGATCCACGCTTGATCAAAGCCGGCGCAATCTGCTGGCAGCAGAAGATGGTGCCGAGCAGGTTGGTCTCGATGATCCGGCGGACGGTCTCGGAAGGTGTCGTGATAACGAGATTCATCGACGCTATGCCCGCCGCATTCACGAGCGCATACACGCTTGGATCCCGCCGGACATCCTTCATCGCGGCAGCAATAGACACAGGATCTGAAACGTCAGCTGACCGGAATTCGAAAGACGGCTTGTCCTTTATCGTGCGACCGAGCCCTATGACCTTGTAGCCCGCCTTGTGAAGCTGCTCAGCGCAGTAGCGACCAAGCCCGCGTGATGCCCCGGTGACAACGACCGTGTCAGGCGCTGACTTGTCGCGGGGAGGCAGCGGACGCCTGGCCGCCATCAGCTTGTCGACTCGAGCATCGAAAGGTGCTTCGCCAGGCTGCCGACGCTGCGAAGCACACTGCGCGCTTCAGACATTGCGCTGTCGCTGGTCCAGTCGAAGTGAGCGCCAAGCTCGTCGCGCGCGTAGTCCTCGGCCGACAGCAGCAGCATCACCAGGTCGGCGGAGTCGACGACCCGGCCCGTTCCAACGAGCACAGTGTCGGCCGAGACTTCCGTTTGTTCCTTGCCTGTGAGAGACGAGACTTCGTCGCGCAGGAACGCTTCTATCGCTTCATAGCTTGCAGCCATCGATAACCTCGAATAGGTACAGTTGCCCCTCCGGAACTTGGGCAGCGTGCCCCGGGAGCACCCCGAGCAGAAATCTACCCCCGCTGATGATAAGTTTCATCCATGAAGAAGACGACAAAGCTGCGACACATGATCGGCTCACCCGAGCTCGAGTTCATCATGGAGGCGCATAACGGACTCTCGGCAAGGATCGTCGAGGAGGCCGGTTTCAAGGGAATCTGGGGCAGCGGGCTCTCCATTTCGGCCGCGCTTGGCGTGCGTGACAACAATGAGGCATCCTGGACACAGGTGCTCGACGTCATGGAGTTCATGTCCGACGTCACGACGATACCGATCCTACTCGACGGGGATACTGGCTATGGCAACTTCAACAACATGCGCCGGCTCGTTACCAAGCTCGAGCAGCGAGGCGTTGCCGGCGTCTGCATCGAAGACAAGCTCTTCCCCAAGACCAACTCGTTCCTCGGTGACGCGCAGCCGCTTGCCGACGTCGATGAGTTCTGCGGGAAGCTCAAGGCTGCGAAAGACACTCACCTCGATGACGACTTCGTTGTAGTCGCGCGACTCGAGGGATTCATTGCGGGCTGGGGACTCAAGGACGTTCTGAAGCGCGCGGAAGCCTATCACGCTGCAGGTGCCGACGCGATTCTCGTGCACAGCAAGAAGTCGAACCCCTCGGATATCGATGCGTTCATGGCCGAGTGGGGCAATCGGCTTCCGGTGGTTCTCGTTCCCACGAAGTATTACTCGACGCCCACCGAACACTTCCGCGAGCTCGGCGTCAGTCTCGTGATCTGGGCCAATCACAATGTGCGCACCGCAATCAGTGCGATGCGCGCAACGAGCGCGAAGATTTTCGCTGACCAGAGCCTTGTCAATGTCGAAGGTACGATCGCCACTGTGTCTGACATCTTCCATCTCCAGGGCGCGGACGAGCTCGAGGAAGCTGAGACGAGATACCTGCCAACTTCGGGAAAGA
>JAYUWU010000153.1:0-3798 GCA_043753365.1 Gemmatimonadaceae bacterium
GGCACAGTGATCGAGACTCAGACCGAGCAGGTGTCGAACATCTTCGTCGGCTCGGTGCGTGGTGTATGGCGACAGCCGGGCGGGCGCAGCTCGCTCGACTTGAGGGCGACTCGCACGCTTCTCGATGCGACTCCCGTCCTTGTGCTCAATCGAGTGGTGCGAAATGAAATCGCAGGCCGCGCGGATGTCGAGATTCTTCCTCGAATCAAGCTGCGCGGTGGTGCACGCGCCGGTTCCTACAACGTGAACGATGACGCGAATACCCGCATGTCATTGCTCGGTGGTGTTGCAGTCGCGGCGACAGACGCTATCGAAGTGAGTGGGGTATTCCAGAGACTCACGTTCGATCATGCGACTACGAGTGGATACTTCGCGCCTCGCCTGGCGCAGCTCGGTGAGGCTGCGACTTATGCAGAATTCGAGTCGCTGAGCGGCGTTGTGCTTGCGCTCGATGCTGGCGCCGGAATGCAGCGACTCGCTGAGTTTGGCGCGGATATTGGAAAATGGGAGCCTTCCTACAGGCTCTTTGCATCTCTTGATGTTCCCATGCGCCCGGGCAGCTGGGTTCGGTTCGATCTGGACAGCTACGATTCGCGACTTGGAAGCGACGTGCCGACCGCGTCGTCGAGCTGGCGATTCATTTCGCTATCCGCATCGGTGAGGCTGGCTCTCAGATAGCTTGCGCCATCGAACACAATGCGAGGTCTACATTCCCTCCACGATTTTCTGAAACCGAGGAAGATCGCGCAACGAATCGAGATCCTTGTCGTGCTCGACCCAGTCTTTCTGTCCGTATCCCTTGTCCACTGCCTTTTCGAGACAATCGAGAGCCTCGTCCGGGTTGCCGAGCAAGGAATACATGCAGGCAATGTTGTAGAGCAGAAGCGGATCGTCGGGGTTGATCTTCAGGGCGCGAGTAGCGTAGTCAATCGCCGCGACGCTGTCACCCAGATTTGCCGACATACCCGCGCCTAGCTGGGTAGCGCGGGCATCGTCCGGATTCAGCTCAAGGCGCTCATCGATGAGCCGTTTTGCCTTGTGGTACATAGTGCGGCTTTCTTCGTCCATTTTCATCGACACATAGCACTGTGCAAGAAAAAACGGCGCCTGAAAATCTTCTGGTCTCAGCAAGCACGCCCGTTCGAAAAGTTTTGCGGCCTCGGCGAACTCGCCCTGCGCAATCCGAGCCCGTCCGTAGTGGTAGACCGCTTCGAAAAGAGTCGGGTCGAGCTTCATTGCAAATTCGAACTCTCGTTCTGCCTCCGTGAAACGCGTGCTCAACGAGTGAACCAGGCCGGATGAGAGATGCGCCTCGGCGAGATCAGGTCCCAACTCGAGCGCCCTGCGACTAGCTGCATTGCCCTGTGTGAGATTTTGTTCTCGCGCATCACAGTTCATGTAAAGCAGCGAGCAGCTGTCGGCGAGCCCGGCGTATGCGAGAGCATAGTCCGGATCGATTTCGATTGCCCTCCTGAACATCTGCCGAGCGTATTCCAGGCCCGTGCGACTCCACTGATGGATGAACTGCCGGCCGCGCAGGTAGTATTCGTACGCCTGCACGTTGACCGACCTGTCGCGTTCGATCGCTTTCTTTTCGCCCTCGCTGAGTATCACCCGCAGCGCGTTGAAGATTGCCTGGGATATCTCATCCTGAATTGCGAAGACGTCTTCGACGTCCCGATCGAACCGCTCAGACCACAGCTGATAACCATCGGCGACGTTGATCAGCTGCGCCGCAATGCGCAGCCTGTTGCCCATCTTGCGGACGCTACCCTCGAGGACGGTGGACACTTTCAGCTTCCGTCCAATTTCGCTGATGTCCTCGTTCTTTCCTTTGAACGCGAACGACGATGTCCTCGATGCCACCCTCAGCGCCTGAATCTTTGACAGAGCATTGATCAGCTCCTCCGCCATTCCATCAGTGAAGTACTCATTCTCCGCGTCGGCACTCATGTTGGCGAACGGTAGCACCGCCACGGACTTTGCAGCGGAGACTGTCGCGTGCGGAACGGTCGCACTTTCTGTGGGTGTCGCGAGGACTTCGCTGCCGAGTGCCTGGGCGAACATCGCTGTTGTCGAATAGCGGCCCGATGCGGCAGTTGACATCGCTTTTGTAACGGCTCTCTCTACGTGCTCCGGAACTCCGCCGCGCACAGTTCGAAGAGGTGCCGCTGTTTCGGTGAATCGCTTCGCCATCACTGCCGATGCGTTTTCACCGGTGAACGGGCGCTCCCCGGCGAGCATTTCGTACAGCACGCAAGCAAGACTATACTGATCGCTCTGCCCATCGAGGTTCAACTCGCCCGCAGCCTGTTCCGGACTCACGTAGGCAGGTGTGCCAACCATCATTCCCGTCTGCGTCAATGTTTCACTGGAGGCTGAGCTGACGGCTTTCGCGATTCCGAAATCCATCACCATTGCCTCGCCTTCGTAGAGCATGACGTTCTCCGGCTTGATGTCGCGATGCACGATGTTCTGCCGGTGGGCATAGTCCAGCGCCGATGCGATCGATTTCGCGTGACGCACCGCTTCGCCGACGGAGAGCTGGTTGTCGCGGTCGAGACGCTCTCTCAAGGACTCGCCTTCGATGTATGGCATGACGTAATAAAGAAACGAGTCTGCGTCTCCGCTGTCGAACAGCGGGAGTATGTGCGGATGATTCAGGCGTGCGGCCAGCTTGATCTCGCGGAGAAACCGTTCAGGGCCCAGCGTCGCGGCAAGGTCAGGGTGCAGCACCTTCAGCGCGACTACACGCTCATGCCGCTTATCCTGAGCGAGATAAACCGTCGCCATGCCACCGCGGCCAAGCTCACGGTCGATGTCATAGGTACCTTCGAGTGCCGTTCGTAACCGTTCAAGCGGAAGGGCCAAGTTGTAACCATCAGAAGTGGAAACGCTGCGGGAAAGTGCCGGTCGGCGGCAACCCAGTCAACCCGATCTCTACTGTCGCAAGCTGCCTGAGTGCTGGTGCGCCCGGATAGTCGAGCGCAACTTATCCGAATGCTCCCTCACATTCGATTGTCAGGAAGGCTGCTGGTTGGCGCTTCAATGATCGGTTGCATGGGCGTTCCTCCATCGATCACGCAATCGTCATCGCCAGGCGATCAGCGCCCCAACATTGTGTTCCTGCTCGCTGATGATCACGCCGCGCACGCGATATCAGCATACCAGGCACATCTCCGCTACGGCATCAAGCTTCCGAACACTCCGAACCTCGACCGTCTGGCGAGTGATGGAATGTTGTTCGTGAACTCGTTCGTCACGAATTCGATCTGCGGCCCGGCGCGGGCGACTGTGCTCACCGGCCAGTATGGACACATCAACGGCGTCATGACGAATACGGAGCCGCTGCACCCGGCGGCTGTCACTTTCCCATCGCTGCTGCAGGGAGCGGGATACAGGACTGCACTGTTCGGGAAGTGGCACCTCCGCACGCGCCCCAGCGGATTCGACAGGTACGAGATTCTTGCTGGGCAGGGGCCTTATTACAACCCCGTGCTCCACAGTGCTACCGATAGCACGAAGCACACCGGGTATACGCTTGACATCGTCACTGACCGCGCGCTCGAATGGATGGAAGGCGCAGCAGACGATGGGAAACCTTTCATGATGATGCTCGCCTTCAACGGCCCTCATCGCTGGTGGGATCCAGGACCGGATCAACTCGCATTGTATCGTGATACGCTGTTCGCCATTCCTCCCACTTTTACCGACAATGGCGCTGGCCGGGCCTCGCCGGCACGCGACCCCGAGATGCAGATCGCGCTCGACCTCGTCGCGCGCGACCTCAAGCTCGAG
>JAYUWU010000154.1:0-3785 GCA_043753365.1 Gemmatimonadaceae bacterium
GCGACCGTTGAAATCGAGGGCCTGAAGCGGGGAAACTCGGGAAATCGAAAGGCACGTTTTGGGCTGATCCTCGCCCTTGCCGCCTTTCTGGCGATCTACCTGACTCCTTTCGCGACGCTCGGTCCCCAGGCACACGCGCTTGCGGCGATCATGGCGGCGGTGGTTGTGCTGTGGGTCTCGGAAGCCATTCCGATGCCGGTTACCGCTCTGATCGGGGCGGTCGCGTGTGTGGTGCTGAAGGTCGCTCCAGCCCGCGACGTTTTCGCGCCATTCGCGGACCCTTTGATGTTCCTCTTCATCGGGTCATTCATGATCGCGAAGGCCATCATGCTGCATGGCCTCGACCGGCGCATCGCGTATGCAGTCCTTTCGCACCGCGCAGTGGGCTCGAGTCCCACGCGAATCCTGTTCGCATTCGGTACTGTCACGGCGCTCATCTCAGCGTGGATATCGAACACCGCCACGACAGCGATGATGTATGCGATCGGCCTGGCGATTCTCGCCTTCATGGCCGACGCGGCAAAGAAGGAAGGGCGGACGCTCAATCCGCACTACGCTGCAGGGCTCATGCTGATGACTGCGTTCGCAGCGTCAATCGGCGGTCTGGCAACCCCCATCGGAACACCGCCAAATGTGATCGGGACGGGATTCATCAGGCAGCTGACGTCGACCGAGCTCCCGTTCTTCTCCTGGATGGTGATCGGGGTTCCTGTTGTCATCGTCATGCTCATCGTCCTCTTGCTCACGCTCGGGCGATCGGCGAAAGGATCCGTCGGCGCCGAGAACAATGCGGAAATGCTAAGGGAGCAGCACGCGCGGCAGGGCCCGTGGTCCACGGGCGAGAAATCCACGGTGATCGCCTTCGGCGTCACGGTTTTCCTCTGGGTCACACCTGGCCTTCTTGCGCTCGTGTTCGGCGATTCGAGCGCGCAGTACCGGGCGATGACCTCACGCGTTCCGGAAGGAGTTGCGGCACTCGCCGGCGCGTGCCTTCTGTTTCTGCTGCCCGGAAACCAGAAGGGAAAGGCCATCACGTGGCGTGAAGCGTCGCAGATTGACTGGGGAATAGTGCTTCTGTACGGCGGCGGCTTCGCGCTGGGCGTGCTTTCATTCCAGACAGGTCTCGCTGAGACGATGGGCAGGAGTCTGATCGAGTTTCTGCCGACGACCGGAGGGACCGGGCTCCTCATCGCCTCGACCGTCATGGCAGTGATTCTCTCTGAGGTGACATCGAACACCGCCTCAGCGAACATGATCGTGCCTGTCGTGATCTCGATCGCTCAGGCAGCAGGTGTCGATCCCGTCGAACCCGCTCTGGGGGCAACTATGGGCGCGAGTCTCGGATTCATGCTCCCGGTTTCGACGCCATGCAATGCGATCATCTACGGCTCGGGTTATGTGCCCCTCTCGAAGATGATGCGCTACGGGGTGGTGCTCGATATTGTCGGCGTCATCGTGATCGTCACCTTCATCAAGCTGCTGCTGCCTATCGTCAGATAACGAGGACGATCAGGACTTTGGCGGCCGCGCTCGCTCACCCTGGCGGCGCTCGGTGACATCGCGGTCGCTTCGCCGGCGCTCACCTGCCGTGTCGATCACCGCGAGAACTGCCTGCATCAGCCCGTACGCCATCATTCCGAACGCGGCCAGCGCAATCGCGCCGATGAGCGCTTCGATTCCCGTGCCCCGGTCGCCCCGCACGACGATCAGCGTCGCCGCAAGGACTACGATTCCTCCGACGACGGCCATCGCAAGCGCGGCCCTGAGCGACGGCGGGCGGCGCGTGCCGGTGACAGCTTCTCCTTCAAGTGGGGTGTCAGGCATTTTCTCTCATAGCGTGTGCAAACATGCAGCCAGTTGCAGGGTACGTTAGCGAAAACCTTCATTCTCCGTGCCGCAACAACTCCAGTTACCTTGACTGAACCAATGAATCAGAGTCACGAGCGTTTTTCATACGACTCGATTGCCGCCGAATATGCGACAAAGGTCGATTCGGCGCCCTACAATGCGCTTTATGAGCGCCCAGCGATGCTCGCCGCACTTCCCGACGTCGGCGGACGGCGGATACTCGACGCCGGATGCGGGTCGGGGTGGTACTCGGAGCGTCTCCTGGAGCGAGGTGCCATCGTCGATGGCTTCGACGCGAGCCCCGCGATGGCGAAATACGCCACGGAGCGACTTGCACGGCTTCCTCAGAACGTCAGAGAAAGATCCAGCATCGTCGTCTCCGATCTCAGCGACGCGCTTCCCTATGGCAATGGGATTTTCGCGGGAGTCATAAGCCCGCTGGTGATGCACTACCTCCCGGACTGGAGGCCAGCGCTACGCGAGCTTGGGCGCGTGCTGGAACCGGGTGGGTGGATGTTGCTGTCCACCCATCATCCCGCCGCGGATGCCGCGCATTTCAATACGACGGACTATTTCAGAACAGAACACGTGCAGGATCGCTGGTGGGTCGGAGACGTGGAATTCTACCGCCGCTCACTCACCGAGATATTCCTGTCGCTGCGGGATTCTGGATTCACGGTCGACAGCCTGATCGAGCCAATGCCAACCAGGGAGTTCCGCCGCGCGGAGCCCGAGTCGTATGAAAAACTGATGCGTCAGCCTGAATTTCTGATCGTACTGGCGAGGACATTCAAAAGCTTTCCCGGCGCGGAGAATGCGTAGGAGTCCCGCGGAATAGTTTTCATCGGGGGACTCATGGCAGTGCAGCTCAAGCAGGTGAAGGACCAGGTCATAGTGATTACCGGCGCATCGAGCGGAATTGGACTCGCTACGGCAAAAGAGGCGGCCGCTCGAGGGGCCAGAGTCGTGCTCAACTCCCGGGATCCCGTCGACCTTTCCCGTGCGGTCGAAGAGATTCGTGAGGACGGTGGCGATGCCGTGATGCATGTGGGAGACGTCGCCGACAGGTCTGCGATGGAGTCGCTGGCGGACACAGCGATAGCGGCGTACCGGCGTATCGACACCTGGATCAACAATGCCGGAGTTTCGATTTACGGCGAAATAAGTGAGGTCGACCTCCAGGATGCGCGCAGGTTATTCGAGACGAACTACTGGGGCGTCGTGAACGGAAGCCTCGTTGCGGTCGAACACCTTTCGGTTTTCGGCGGGGTGCTGATAAACGTCGGCAGTGTTCTGTCTGAAACAGGTTATCCGCTTCAAGGGCACTACTCGGCGAGCAAGCATGCGGTGAAGGGGTTCACCGATTCGCTGCGCCTGGAGCTGGAGAAAAAGGAGGCACCTGTCGTAGTCACGCTGATACAGCCCGCGGCGATCGACACGCCCTATCCGGCGCATGCGCGCAATTACCTCGAGAACGAGCCGAAGCATCAGGCACCAGTATACGCTCCAGAGATTGTCGCCGATGCAATTCTCTCATGCGCCGAACATGCGCGTCGCAACCTGCGCGTTGGTGGCTCGGCAAAGATGTATACGAGTCTGGAAAAGGTCGCACCAGGTATTGCCGACCGGATGAAGATGACCGCGTTCGAGTCGCAGCAGTCAGATCAGCCGGGGCACAAGGCTGGGACGCTTTACGCTCCTGTATCCGGCGACTTGCGCGTGCGCGGCGATTATCCTGGCCGCGTGCGGAAGTGGAGTATTTACACGAAGACCGCGCTCCATCCGGTTGCGACACTCGTTGGTGTTGCTGCGCTGGGGGTTGGAATCGCTGCCGCTATCAGGTCGCGGACGAGCTAGCTACTGGCGGCAGGGAAGCAGCGGATTTGGAACGACTTTGTCCACTGCGACGCGGTCGTTCCGGTTCGCGACAGCGACTG
>JAYUWU010000155.1:0-28987 GCA_043753365.1 Gemmatimonadaceae bacterium
CTACAGGATCAGGAATAGATTGGGAGACTGGCTGGTTCGCGGATGGCGAACGGGTCACGTACGGGGTAGTGACCGGCGAAGGAGGCGGCTCTTTCAAGGCCTTTGCTTCGTCGCTGACGACGGGGGCTGTCAAACCGCTCGTGCCTGGCGAAGAGCATCCCCACGTGGGCACACCGTCACCGGACGGAGCTCACGTCGGGTTCACCGTGATTGATGGTCCTCGCAGGACAATCTGGGTGGCGGACAGCGCAGGAAGAAATCCACGGCAGTTAACCAAGGAGGGATTTGAAAGTCAGCGGTCTAGCAGGTCGTGGTCACCTGACGGACGCGGGATTCTGTATGAGTCGACGCGCACCGGAACGAGCGATCTTTGGGTGGTTCCCGTTGACAGCGGCTCGCCACGCCAGCTCACGCGTGACGTGCGCAACGACTACGGCGGTGTGTGGTCTCCGGACAGCAAGTGGGTGGCGTTTCTATCGGACCGCGGGCGACAGACTGATATATGGATCGTACGGGCGGCCGGAGGCGAGGAGCAACGCGTTACGGATACACCGGACGCGGAATCGAACCTCGCGTGGAGGCCGGGCACGAATGAGCTGACATTCGTCATCACATCGCAAAAGGCCGGGATCTGGGCGATGGACCTCGCGACAGGTGCGGAGCGGCGCCTCACACCGGACTCGATACGGACAGCCGGGTTCTACGGCTCTCCAGACGGCAAGCAGATCGATTACATCGTTGAACGCGGCGGTGGTGTGCAGGACCTCGCAGTGATGCCGGTCGCCGGTGGGGCGTCGCGCATTCTTGTATCCGGTGGCGGAACGGTAAAGGGGCCGCAGTGGTCGCCCGATGGAAAGCAGATCGTCTACCTTTCGGATCGCAGCGGAAATCAGGACGTCTGGATTGTTGATATTGCTGGCGGTGCGCCGCGCCAGCTGACAAGCTGGCCGGCTTCCGAAACAGCCGCGGCGTGGAGCGGCGATGGAACGAAGGTGTACTTCCGGTCCGACCACGAAACCAAGTTGGGCGATGTGTGGGCGGTGGCGCCAGCTGGCGGCGAGCCGACGCGCATCACCCGGAACGGAACCTTGGGCAGTGATTTGTTTGCTCGAGCAGGCGTCGCCGACTTCTTCGCGGGTACCATCAATCCAAACGGCGGCCAGATCACCATTTCGCGCGTGCGTCCCGACGGAAAGATGACGACGGTATGGGATCGAACGAACGCGTTTATGCGCGCCGTTTCGCCCTCTGGAGACTCGATCGCGGCCCATGTCGAACAGCCTGACGGAAAGCTGAATATGATGATACTGCCCGCCGGCGGCGGAGAGGGGCGTCTGATACTAACGCCGAACGATCGAGCCACGTTCTGGTCGAACGACGGCAAGTCAATCGTCTATAGCACTTCCGCCGAAGGAGTGGGTGACATCGGGATTTTCAACGTCGCCACTGGCACCACGCGGCGCCTGACGACAACGCCCGAGAGTGAGGGCGGTGCCGAGCTGACACCCGATGGAAAGACCCTGTTGATGAATCGAGTGACGACTGTTCAGGGACTCTTTACTGCGAACCTGTCCAAGCTCGTGGGCGGGAAAAACTAGACAGTTCCATTCAACCCGTATTCTGTTGCTTGTTCGTAGTGGTCAGCGTTATCTGAGAGGCGAGGATGATGCCGTCAGGTGGGACCTCGATCATCAACGGAGTGGACAATGAAAAAAGGTAACTGGCCCCGGTTGGTACTATGCGGCTTCGTCACGGGCGTGGTCTGGCATCTGTGCTCTGTTGTCTTCCTTGTCTTGTTCGCGCCGGAATTCATGCCGTCATTGCAAAGTGCCGCGCCTCATCCGGCACTTGGAGGATTGTTCTTTTATTTTGTGGACGTGGCCATGGGGGTCTGGGCGGTCTGGCTATACTCAACAATAGCGCCACGATATCGAAACGGCGCGACCGCCGTCGTCATCACTGGCCTCGCATGGTGGATCTTGAAGACTCTCCAAAGTGCGAAGCTGGCGGGGCTCGGATTCGTTGAATTCACGCCGGCGATTCTGCTTATCGGGATGTCGACACTGGCGGCGACGGTACTTGCGGCGGCGGCTGGCGGGTGGCTCTACAGCCGCGGGAATCAAGCAGCGCCGTTAGATCTCCCAGCAACATAGGCACAATAACCGATCGCGCATTCGCACTGGCACTCCAGGCGCGAAGGCACCAGGATACCCTCGTGATAGAACCCGGCTCGAATACGCCTGAATCGCAGGACCTTGGCTTCGGCACAGTGGTCGGGGGCGCCAACGAGCGGCGACTCAGACATTTCACCACACGGGCAACTTTCGGGGTTACACGCCACCGCGGTTGAAGAAGTAGGACGGCGCTGTATTGCCGCCAAGCCCCGAACCATCAGGAGCTTCGAATGAATATTTTGACCGGTGTCGCCGTTGTTGCAGGCCTCTTCGCCGCGCACGCTGCTGAGGCTCAGCAGGTGGCGTCGCCCGCTCCGCAACAACCAATGGGGTTTTTTGTCACGAGCGTCGGAAAGGGTGATGGAGCCAACCTTGGCGGACTCAAGGGTGCCGACGAACACTGCCAGGGATTGGCGAGAGCCGCCGGTGCCGGTGCACGAACATGGCGGGCATACCTCAGCTCGGCTGCGGCCACTGGTCAGGCACCGATCAACGCGCGCGACCGGATCGGAACCGGACCGTGGTACAACGCCAAAGGCACTCTCATCGCGTGGAACGTCGCGGATCTTCATGGAGACTTTCATCGCGATCGCAACAGCATCAACAAGGAGTTCGCGCTAAACGAGAAGGGAATGCCTGTCAAAGGGCGCGGCGACACACCGAACGAGCACGATATTCTCACCGGATCTGATTCGTTCGGCCGCACCGTCCTGGGAAGCGCCGCAGCCACGACGTGCAACAACTGGACGAGCAACTCCACGGGCAGCGCAACCGTCGGGCATCATGACCGTTCAGGTGGCGGCAACACGTCGTGGAACATGGCGCACGCGAGCCGGGGCTGCGGTCAGGCCGAGTTGGTTTCGAGCGGCGGTGCAGGGCTATTCTACTGCTTTGCCCTATGACGCTCCGGCGAGCTGAGGCATTGAAAAGCCTGCTGCGTCGAGCTCTCTGACGAGTGACGCCTTCTGCTCGTCGTTCAGGCCGACGAGCGGAGGGCGGACCGTCATCCACGCGGCATCACCACCGTAGTGTGCAATCGCCGCCTTTAAAGCGGGTATCATCGGATACCGTGCGAAGATTCCGCGAATCACATTGAGGTTCGCCTGTTGGGTATCAGCATCGACTGCCTGCCACGATGCAGCCAGTGAGGCGATTGCGCCCGGATTTACATTGGCAGTAGCGCTGATGCAGCCGACTCCGCCATGGCGCAGTCCCTGAAGCAGAAAAGATTCGCTTCCCGGAAAAACGTCGAAACCCTGCGCCGCAAAACTGTCGATGTATGCCTTTGTAATTTCCCAGTCACCTGAAGAATCCTTTGCGCCCGCGACAGTGTCGGGATACGCCTTCAGCAGGCGCTCAATCAATGGAAGCGTAATCGCTACCTGCGAAACCGGCGGGATGTTGTAGAGATAAATGCGAAGCCTGCTGTCGCCGACACGCTCAATCACTTCTGCAAAACTTCGAAAGAGGCCTTCATCGCTGACGCCCTTGTAGTAGAACGGCGGCAGCATCAGCACTCCAGCACAGTTGTGCCGTGCTGCATGGGCCGTGAGGCGTACGGTGTCGGGAAGAGCACAGCAGCCGGTGCCAGGCATCATCCGCGCTGGATCGATGCCGTCGCTCACGAGAAAATCAAGGAGCTCGATCTTCTCGTCGACGCTGAGCGAGTTTGCTTCGGAGTTGGTGCCGAATACAGCGAGCCCGACATCCTTCGAGTTGAGCCAGCGGCAGTGTCCGGCAAGCCGCTCCGGGTCTGGCGAGAGATCGGCCTTGAATGGAGTGACGACAGGCGAGAGAACGCCGGTGATGCGTGGTCGATCGTTCACGGGCACGCGTATTTGAAAGTTGTCAGCGTCATGGACGAAGAATTACACCGGCCTGCCCGCCGGCGTCAAATCATGGCACTTGCCGAATGCCACCCGGGACGGGCTGAAGCGAGCCATATTCACTCGCCGTAATGCTGGTCCGCGCGATATCATGGCCTCCTAATCTCCTCCGTCCGGAAGCACACACGTGAACCAAAAACGATTTGCCTCTTTGCTTGCAATCGTCGCCTCGCTCGCAGTGGGCACTCCTGTCCACGGTCAGCAGGTCGCGCTAAACCGACCATTCGGAACTCTTCGCGAGCAGGCGGAAATTCAGCAGCGCTGGCTGTCCGCCCGGCTGACGACGGTACTGCCCGATATCATGCGCAAATATGGTGTCGACATGTGGGTGATTCCGATGCGCGAATACAATGAGGATCCGGTGTTCACCTCGCTGGTCTCACCGACCACGTTCGCAGCGCGCCGTCGGACGATTTACGTGTTCTCCATGAAAGGCGACTCGGTCGAGAAAATCGCGCTTGGCGGCAGCTCGCAGGGCGGAGTGTACCGGGCTGTCCGGTCGACTCAGGCGGCGGCAGGTCCAGCGGGCGCGCGCGTCGAGCAGACCGCGGAGCTGTGGGGTGACGAACAATGGCTCGCGTTGAAGGGTGTAATCGAGGAGCGCAACCCGAAGGCGATCGCTGTCAATGTCTCGCGTGTGTTCGCATTCAGCGATGGACTGAGTGCCGGTGAAATGGAAGGAATGCGCGAGTTCCTTGGTGAGGATCTGACCAAACGGTTCGTCAGCCATGATGGGCTCGCTCTCGACCTGATTGCGACACGCTTGCCCGCCGAGGCAATGTTCTACAGGGAGATGCAGGCACAGGCGTGGGATATCATTCGCACCGCCTTCTCCAGCCAAGTCATCACGCCGGGTGTAACGACAACTGACGACGTGGTCTGGTGGATGCGCCAGCGTGTAAACGACCTCGGGCTTGGAAGCTGGTTCCAGCCTTCAGTCGATGTTCAGCGGCGAGGCGCCTCAGCTGCAGAAATCGGAGCGAATCCGGTGATCCAGCGTGGCGACGTGCTGCACTGCGACTTCGGGATCGTCGCGCTTCGACTCAACACAGACACGCAGCACATGGCGTACGTGTTGCGCGAAGGCGAAAGCTCCGCGCCCCCCGGTCTCGTTGCTGCACTGAGCATTGGCAACCGGCTTCAGGACATAGTCATGGGAGAGATGAAGCCCGGCCGCACCGGCAACGAAGTACTCCGCTCGTCGCTCGAGCGAATGCGCGCCGAAGGAATCGATGGGACTGTGTACACACATCCTATAGGCATGCACGGTCACGGAGCGGGTCCCCTCATCGGTTTATGGGATCGCCAGGAAGGGGTGCCGGGCCGCGGTGACACCAAAGTCATCCCGTCGATGTGGTTCTCCATCGAGCTTCAGGCGACCTCCGCTGTTCCCGAGTGGAATGGCCAGCGCGTCAGCATGGCACTCGAGGAGGACATGATGATCGACGGCGAGGGAAGGAATACGTGGGCGTTGCGGCGTCAGAATAGCTTTCACCTGATTCGCTGAAATCGCAGCCAGCCACCGAGCGCAAAAGCTGCGAACTGCTGACAGCAGGCGAAGCCTGGGCCGTTTACGTCAGTCGCTCGTCATGATGAAAAGCGGCGCGCCATCAAATTCATAGATCGGTCGTAGCCTGTCGGTGTTGTAGTACTTCCTGACGTCGACGACTTTCTTCTCCGATGTCACGCTCGTGATCGGCACACTGTCATAGAAGCCGCGATGGACGCTCACCAGCCGGCCGTACTGCTTCTTGAGAATCAGGTCGAGCGCGAGATTTCCGAATGCCATCGGCACGATCGAGTCGAGTGCATCCGGGTCGCCTGAACGGACGAGATAGCCGAGACGCTGGCTCACGACATCGATCCTCCGGCCATTGTTGTACTTCGGCGAGAATTCCTTGAGCGCTGCGGCTACCTTGTCGCCGATCCCGCCGAGCTTCCGGTGCCCGAACATGTCGGTCTCCTCGCTCTCGAAGCTCATTCCGTCGTGCGACTTGAGGCTCGCGCCCTCCGACACAAGCACCACCGAGTATTTGCTCGGGTTCCGGTTGTGGTCGAATGTCATCAGCTCGGTGAGGTGCTCGAAGTCGGCGTCGTGCTCGGGTATGAGGCACCTGTCTGCGGCTCCAGCCATTGTCGGCAGAAGCGCAGTAAAGCCGGCGTATCTCCCGAATACTTCGATTACCAGAAACCGCTCGTGTGATCCCGCCGAAGTTCGCAGGCGGTGAGTAAGCTCGATCGTGCGCGTGACGCAGGTGCTGAAGCCGATGCAGTAGTCAGTACCGTAGACATCGTTGTCCATCGTCTTCGGGATCGCCACCACGTGCACACCTTCATCGTGCAATCGCTTCCCGTAGCTCAGCGTGTCGTCGCCGCCAATCGGGATCAGGGCATCGACGCCGATGTGCTCGAGATTTTTCAGCACATCCTTCGTCACGTCATTGACCGGCTCGTCGTAGCCTGTGAGATGTTCAGGAATCCGCGCGCGCGGCAGGTGGCTTGGTCGAGTTCGTGAAGTATGCAGGAAAGTCCCACCAGTCCGGCCGGCACGATTCACGATCGATTCAGAGAGCTCCTGAATGCACTCGGAGTTGTCAGACCCCGCTGCCGTGTTGTAATCGACGAGTCCGGCCCAGCCGCGCCGGATGCCGACGACGCGATACCCCTCGCGGAGCGCGCGAATCGTGATTGCCCTGATCGCGGGGTTGAGGCCCGGAACGTCGCCGCCGCCGGTGAGAATCGCAATCGTGCGCTGGTCTTTCGCCATGTTCGAAAGCTATAACTTGTTGAACGGCCGGGGGCCATCGGCTGCCCGATCCCGGCGAACGATCTTTCCTGACCTTCATAACCGGGGTCAAACAACCTACTACGTGTCGACCCGGTCGCCTCAAGGACAGGAGTCATCGAACTCGGCCGAGCAATATGGAGCTCAATGGGGGATTGCGGCGTTCATCTTCTGAGAGCCAACGTATGCATCGACGACATGACAGGTGCGAATTCCCGTGCTGACAAGACAGACATCAGGTGAGTGGACGAAAGTGATGAGATACCTGCCGTCAGGGCGGCGGATTCTGGCGCTGGCGGGGGTCACCGTCTTACTCTCGGCCTGCGAAGCGGAGGACGATCCAGCGCCAATCACGACGGGTGAGCTCGCTAGTGGCGCCGCTGTCGATTTGACTCCCGCGACGCCAGAGATCCCGTCGTACAGACTGATCTCTGCCGACGGCGTTGGCGGTATTCGGCTGGGCATGACTCTGGGCGAAGCACGCCGTGCAGTTCCATCGGCAAGTTTTGCGCGAACGTCTGATGGCGAGGGCGTAGCGCTCGTCGAGATCATATTGGGACCCGACGTCTCCATAATCGCTTACGCAGATGAAGACGACTCCGCCGCTCCGATTGACTGGACGAAGAAGGTCACGAACCTGGAAACCTTCAGTGCGGCATTCCAGACGGCCGAGGGCGCACACCCCGGCTCGCTCGTAGCCGATGTCGAAAAGTCGTATGGCAAGACTAAAGAAGTCATGACGAGTGAGGTCGAGTCGCGCGAGTTCATAACGTTCGAGCGACAACCGGCAGGGCTGGCAATACGGCTCGATAACACCGGTGATTCGAGCAGTCCGGCCGGTCGCAGGCTACTGTCGATAGCGGTTACGCGAAGGCGGTAAAGGGAGTTGGCGCCCGACTCCTGTAGCGAAGCGACTTGCTAGAGCGACTTCCAGCCATCCCCTCGCACGAACATCCGGCTCGCCCGTTTTTTTCCGGTGATCGACTGCACGACGTTTACCTGATCGTCGAACATCTCGTTCATGACCCTGTTCGCAACGCGAATAGTTCCGGAAGGCATAACTGCCCGAAAGCAGTAGCGAAGCATGTCGCTCGTTCGGGCAACGCCGCACGGAACGAGCCGGACTGGCGGTCCCGACTTACCGCTCACGTGAATCTTCGAAAGCAGGTACGCAACGCCGCTACGTTCGTCTATAACGCTGTCGGCGCCAAGGCGGGTTCCGGAATGTCGCGCCGCTGCAATTGAAAAGTCATCGGTGAACACGCGCACCGACAACTCGAGCGACTTGCTCGATGTAATGCGGATCTCCGTGAAGCTCATATGAATCGGGTGCGCCGAGGCGCTCGCAGGCATCAGGATCAACGCTGCGGCTAACAACCGCCTTACCATGGAACCCGCTGCAGGGCCCAGGTCGTCGCGACCAGCATTACCGCTGCCGAGATGCCAACGACGCGGTAGCGGACTGCTCCGGCAGACGCGCTCGCAGTGGTGAATGGGCGAAGCAGCATATCCGCAGCCTTCAGGAGTGCGAAGATTGCCAGTAGAACGCCGACCTGCCCGACCTCAATCCCGACGTTGAACCCGAGTAGAGGGACCGCAACGCTATCCACGAACAGGCTCTTGAGGTAGCCGCCAAAACCGGCGCCGTGCACGAGCCCGAACAAAATCGCGAACACAGGCCGGTACGCTCCCCTCATCGGCGCCCGGGACCTGTCCTTCACGATGATGTTCTCGATACACGTTGCGACGATCGTCAGCGGAATCAAAAACTCAACTACAGCCTGGCTGAGCGGCATATAACCGAAGACCGCCGCGGCAAGCGTGATCGAGTGACCGATCGTAAAGGCAGTGACTACCCAGATGATCGATCGCCAGTCCGAAAACGTATAGATCGCTGCAAGCGCCAGCAGGAACAGGATGTGATCCATAGCGCCGATTCCGGCGATATGGCGCAACCCAAGCTCGGCGAAAGTGAAAAAGTCGCTCATTTCAATTCCTCAGTGTGGCCTTGGCAACAGGAGATTGCAGATGGTCGAACCGCGCCTCGAGAAACTGTGGTTCATATGTCCCGCCTCTGAAAGCGGTGAGTCCTTCACAGGTTGTACGCCACGACACCTGAAGTGGATCTGTTTCGATGATGGCGGGGAATGACACACACGAAGGAGAGAGATCCGCGGGCGAGATCCGGTCGTAAAGGAGGGCAGACCAGGTACCAGCGGGAGTCACGAGTGTCCATCGAGTGGGGGCTGATCACATGTTAACAGCAGCTACCAGCAGCCACGCACCCATGGTCATGTTTGGCGAACGGCTGGTGTACGACCTAAGTTCCTTTATGCAATCGGCGGAAAAAGCAGGCATTGGCGAGTTTGCGCTCGACGATGTGCGTATGGTAAAACAGATGGCAGCGGGTGAATCCGCGGCCCTCGGCCGATTCTATGACAGGTGGTCGGCCCACGTCTACGCAACAGTGATGGCGATCGTCAGGTCCGATCAGGATGCCGAAGAAATTGTCGGCGACTGTTTCTGGCAGGCGTGGAACCAGGCATCGAGATTCGATGCTTCGCGTGGCCAGGTAAAATCCTGGATCCTCAACATTGCCCGGTCGAGAGCACTGGACCGGCTCAAGGCAGTGAAGCGCCGACGCGAGGAAGATCTCGAGTCGGCACCCGCCGACCTGTTTGCGGCTCCGTCGATGGTAGAAGAGCAGCTCGATGAAGAAACGCGTGCAAGGCAGGTAGCAGTCGCGCTCAGGGTCCTGCCATTGGCGCAGCGGCAGGTGCTCGAGATGGCATACTATGGTGGCCTTACACAAACCGAGATTGCCGATTCCACGGGTGAGGCGCTGGGCACGGTGAAGACACGGATTCGACTGGGCATGCAGAAGCTGCGCGAAACGCTGGGACCGCTGGAGAGGAGCACCTCATGAGCGAAACAACCTACGGCGCCATGACCCACGACGAAGCCTTTGCCCATATTGGTGCGCTCGCGCTTGGCGCTCTCGATACCGGCGAAGAGCGGGTAGTGCTCGACCACGTCGACGGATGCGGCGAGTGCCAGGCCGAACTGGCCTCGATGCGTGAAGTCGTCGCGGAAATGCCCGAGCTTACTTCGACTGCTGTCCTGCCGACAGAACGTAGCCGCGCAATTCGCGCCACTCTCGTCGAACGGGCAGAGAAGAGCGTTGCAACCACGCCTCTGAAGACCGGGAACAACTGGAGAACATATTCGATTGCCGCGACGTTCCTGATCGCGGCGCTCGGAGCCGCATACTATAACGAGTACAGCGAGACAACCGCTTTGTCTGGCGTTGTTGCCGAGCGAAATGCTGTGGCCGATAGCCTGGCCGGCCTGGTTCGCGCGAAGGACGAACTGCTTGCGGCGATGACTGGCCCGGGCGTGAGCGTGGTGGAGCTGACTTCGAGCGCGGTTCAGGCACCTTCGGCGCGCATGTTCTGGGATCGCGCCACCAATCGGTGGACGATGTATGCCCATGGTCTTGCGGCGCTCCAGCCTGGAAGAGCTTACGAGTTGTGGCTCGTTACGGCAGACAACAAGATTCCGGCTGGCACGTTCAAGCCTGGTCCTGACGGGTCTGCAACTTTTACTGCGACGTATGCGCTGCAGCCATCGGAGCTCAAGGCGATTGCAGTCACCGAAGAGCCGGAAGCAGGTGTGCCCGCGCCGACCGGTCCGATCATTCTTCTCGGGACCGCCGAAGCGAGCTGAGCAGGATGAGGCGCGTTCGCTACCAGATGGCATGCAGCCTCGACGGCTTCATTGCTGCCGAAGATGGCGGTTACGACTGGATAGTCATCGACCCTGACATCGATTTTGCAGCGATGTTCGCCCAATACGACACGCTGCTCATGGGCAGGTCGACTTACGAAGTGATGCAGAAAAACGGGGAATCGTACCCGGATGTGAAGACCGTCGTATTCTCCCGCACGATGAAGCAGGAGGATCATCCTGGTATCACTGTCGTTTCCGACAGGATAAAGGAGACTATAGACGAGCTTCGTGCCGAGCCCGGGAAGGACATATGGCTTTTCGGAGGCGGCGAGCTCTTCCGTACGCTGCTCGAGCTCGGCTGCGTCGATACGATCGAGCCGGCGATCATCCCCGTTCTCCTGGGGAAGGGAATTCCCATGCTGCCGCACACAGATGTCCGAACGAGTCTCGAGCTAACCGGCCAGACAATTTATCCGAAGAGCGGTATCTGGATGGTCGAGTACGCGATAAGGAGCGATCGGCCGTCGCCCTGAATCCGCACTGCATCTGGTGCTAGCATCAGAGTTGCCCTGACCAGCATCAAGGAGGATTCATGAAAAAGAAACTGAAAGACTTTTACACGATGGTGGAAGAGCTCGAAACGGCGATGTTCACTACACGCCGCAGGGACAATCGACTTGTTTCCCGGCCAATGGCGAACCAGGTCGCGGCCGCGGGCGCTGACCTGTGGTTCGTCACACTGGAAGGCTCGCCGAAACTCGCAGAAATCGCACGGAACCCTTATGTCAACGTTTCCTACTTCAAAGACCGCACGCGCGAGTGGGTGTCGGTATCGGGAACCGCAAAGATCTCGACGAACAGGCGCAAGATACGGGAGCTGTATCGACCCGACTGGCGTGCGTGGATGGGTGAGGACGGCGGTGAGAACGATGGTAGCGCCGCCGACCCGCGGATCGTTCTGATCGGTGTCGACATCGAATCAGCGATGTTCATGGAGGTCAACAAGCCGACGCCGGTGATACTCTTCGAGGTCGTGAAAGGACTCGTTACCGGAAAGGCGCCAGACCTTGGAAAAACTCATCTCGTGACGAAAACGGAAGCCAGAAAGAAGACCGCCAAACGAAAGCCAGCAAGCAAGGAGTGACACTCCGGAGTGAGGCGGCGGATGGCAGATAGTCCACAGCCTCCTCGCCGGCATCGCGTCGTCGTCATCGGCGCGGGAGCGGCTGGTACAATGGCCGCGATTTTTGCGGCACGCGGCGGCGCCGAGACCCTGCTGGTCGAGCGCACGCGTGATGGTGGAAAGAAGATCCTCATAAGCGGCGGCGGGCGCTGTAACGTGCTGCCGATGCTCGTCGACGAATCCCGCTTCGTCACTGACTCGTCGGTAAACTCGCTTCGCAAGATCATCCGCTCATGGCCACTCGCCGGGCAGATCGCTTTTTTCGAGAACGACCTGGGGATTCCGCTCGCTGAAGAACCCGAGTCGCTGAAGCTGTTCCCTGTATCGAACAAGGCTCGCGATGTTCGCGATGGCTTGATGGCCCGCGCGGTACGCGACGGTGCGACAATCCAGACTGATCGAACCGTCACTGGTTTTCACCCGGATTCCGCTGGATGGCGTGTCGACTTTCAGGACGCGCCGCCAATCGACTGCGATTCACTGATAGTGGCAAGCGGCGGGCTATCAGTTCCGAATACCGGGAGCGACGGGCTTGGGCTGCGCGAGCTCGCGCGCCTCGACCACAAGATGAATCCATCATACGCCGCGTTGACACCGCTCACGGCGGAGAGCTCACCTTTCGCGTCACTCAGCGGTGTGTCGCTCAGGGTGACGATCACCGCGCGCGATGAGAAGCGCTCACGATCGGCTTCGTCCACGGGCGGGTTCCTGTTCACCCATGCCGGGTACAGTGGACCGGCGGTGCTCGACATATCGCACGTTGCAGTTCGCTCGAGAGCGGAATCGAGCGGTTCGGCAAGGGTGGTCGTGAATTGGACGTCGCTCGATCCGGGCGCATGGGAAGCTGTGCTGCAACCGCATGGCACGCGGACTGTCCTTGGCGCAGTTCGCGCGCATCTTCCCGACCGGCTCGCCACGGTGCTGCTATTAATTGCTGACTGCGATCCAGCGCGCGTGCTGGCAGAAATGCGTCGCGATGAGCGCCTTCGAGTCATCAAGCAGCTGGTCGCATGCGAGCTCCCATGGAACGGCGACGAAGGGTACCGGAAAGCCGAAGTCACCGGCGGTGGCGTAAGCCTCGCGGAGATAGATCCGAGGTCGATGGAGAGCCGGCGTCATCCGGGGCTTTTCATCTGCGGAGAGGTGCTCGATGCGTTCGGGCCAGTGGGTGGCTACAATTTCCTGTGGGCCTGGGCAACTGGCCGTGCTGCGGGAATCGGCGCGGGGCTCCGTGGTGCGCGCGCAAACTGACAGTCTCTTACGGGAGCAGAGAGTGAACGTGAACGGACCGAGCCCCGACGAGAAGTTCCCAATGGCCGGCTTTCCCCAGGTCTGTTTCATAAGGAACACCGTCACAAACCCGAACATCGTCATCGGTGAATACACCTACTACGACGATCCCCAAGACTCAACTACCTTCGAGCGAAACGTGCTCTATCACTTTCCTTTCATCGGCGACAAGCTGATTATCGGGAAGTTCTGCGCAATCGCTCGCGATGTCAGGTTCATCATGAACGGAGCAAACCACAAGATTTCAGGCATTTCAACGTATCCGTTCCAGATATTCGGAAACGGATGGGAGAATGTCATGCCAGGCCAAGGCGATCTTCCGTATAAGGGTGACACCGTTATCGGGAATGACGTGTGGCTTGGATACGAGGCGCTGGTCATGCCTGGAGTAAGAATCGGCGATGGCGCAATCATCTCCTCGCGATCGGTTGTAGTTTCTGACGTGGCACCCTACACAATAGTCGGGGGTAACCCGGCTAAGACGATCCGACAGCGCTTCGAGCCAGATGTGATCGAGGCGCTACAGCGAATCGCGTGGTGGGACTGGCCGATAGAAACGGTTACCCGGCATCTCGGGATAATCGTCGGCGGGGACGTTGCGGCCCTTGAGCGTGTTTTATCCGACATGTAAAGACCGTGCACATTTCGCAGATTTCCCGCTCTGAATCGTAAAAGGAGTTCGCGTGGCCAACATCATCGAGTTCATCAAGAAGGAAATCACTCCTGATATCGTCAAGCGCATCAGCGGTGAGCTGGGCGAAGACACGGCAAAAACTCAGCAGGCGATCAACGCATCGGTGCCGCTGCTTGCCGGTGGAATCTCAACTCAGATTCCTGATGCAGCGCAGGCCATCAGTGATCCTGCGGCGCAGCCGTCGATGTTCGGCGGGTTTGGAGATGTAATGAACGCGGCGAACAAGCCTGGCACTGGAGCGCCGGGCGGACTCGAAGGCATACTTGGTGGCACCCTTGGCGGGATGCTAGGCGGGAAAGCTGGCGGCGGAATTCTCGACGGTATCCTTGGTGGGAGCCAGACTACCGTGCAGAATGACGTAGCTGAGGCGAGCGGAATGGATCCGCAGAAAGTCATGCGCCTGCTGACTATGCTCGCACCGATCGTATTCGAGGCATATGCCCGCTACAACAAACAGGGAAGCGAGCAGGAGCGCCGCTAGCTCGTATCGGTAGCCCGTCTGCCGCTTGCTCTCTGCGGCCTGCAGGTGCTAACAGCAACCTGCTATCTGCAAAGCGTGCAGTAGAATGAGCCAAATTTCCAGATTCACCTTTCTCCCTACAAAATCAAAATGGCCGCACGTCGCGATCGTGACCTCGAGAAGACCTACTCCCGCGCCCAGTTCGTCGCAAAACTTCGCCGCCTGGCTGATTCGATAGAGGCCGGCAAGGCTTTCACCATTCAGGTTGCCAGCGAGCGCCTGCGCATTCCTGCAGATGCTGCTTTCAATATCGAGCATGAGCGGGCGGGAAAAATCGACGAGCTGGAATTTCAGGTTCGCTGGCGCGCGGACGTCAGGTAAAAGAATGCCAGCTTACGTTTGCGTCGAAATCGAGGTCCACGACTTCGATACTTATGAGGAGTACAAGACGCTGGCTCCTCCTTCGATCGCGCAGTTCGGCGGTCGATACATCGTCCGCGGCGGTGCAACCGAAGCGCTCGAAGGCGATTGGGATCCAAAGCGCTTCGTGATCCTCGAGTTCGACTCGATGGATGCGGCGCGTGCGTGGTGGAGCTCTCCTGAATATTCCGCTGCACGGGCAATCCGCCAGCGCTGTGCTTCTACACAGATGCTGCTCGTCGAAGGACTTCCGCCGGGATGGACACCCCCCTGATTCACAGCTGGCTCAGAGCGTGTACCGGCAATCCAGGTAGGTTACGGGATCAACTGGAGACCGATTGAGTGAAAAGAATCAGCATGCGAGCGGGCGCGTCGTCGTAGTCGGAGCAGGCTTCGGCGTCTGGCATGACAGCAGGCATCTCGCATCGGCTCGGTGGAGCGACGTTCACGCGATCCGCATGGACGACGGGGGACTCACGACAGTGTTGTTGTTGCGCGATGGTACCGAGGTGCCGGTTGCCGGGGACCTGGTCGGCTATGACATGTTTCTCATCGCCTCGGAAAAGGCGTTGCCGGGGATGCGACCCTACTAGCCCGCCATTGCGCCAAGCATCCATGCGCAGGCAAGTGCTCCGTAGATCCCGAGGATGTAGCCGGCCACGGCCATGAGGAGTCCGACCGGCGCCATTGCGGGGTGATACACTCCGGCCACGACAGGCGCCGACGCCGCGCCACCGATGTTCGCCATGCTCCCGGTCGCGATGAAGAAGAGCGGTGCGCGAACGATTCGCGCCGCAGCGAACATCACTGCGATGTGCACGAGAATCCACAAGACTCCCGCCGCGATGTAGAGCGGCGTCTGGACAATCGCCCGCAGGTCAGCTTGTGCGCCGATTGCACCGAGCAGGAGATAGAGCGATGTGTAGCCGACGCGCGATGCTCCGACCTCCTCGAGCTTTCGCACCGGCGTGAACGAGATCAGCAATCCTCCTGTCACCACTATCAGGACTGCCCATGTAGTCCTGCTGATGATCGTCGGGTCACCAAGCGGAGGAAGTGATCCGGACAAGGCATAGGCGGCAATCGCCCCGCCGAAGCCAAGCCCGATGATCATCGCAAGGTCGCGGAGGTCTGTTGGCCTGCGTTTCTCATCGATCGATGCGAGGCGCGCATTCGTTTCCTCCATGACTGCGGTGCGCGCTCCAGTCCGCTCGTCGTAACGCCGTTGCCATGTGCTCAGGTAGAGAAGCACTCCCATCCATCCGTAACCCACGACGGTGTCGACGACGATGAGTGGCCCGAGCACATCCTGCGGCGTCCCAACGCTCTGGGCGATGGCGACCATGTTTGCAGTGCCCCCGATCCAGCTCCCGGACAGCGCGGCAAAACCCTTCCACGCATCGGGCGGGAGAAAATTCCGGAACACAAAGAAGGAGACGACTGCGCCGGCCATGACTCCGACGGTCCCGGCAAGCATCATGAACGTCGCCATCTTCCCGAGTTTGAGAATGCCCTTGAGATCGACAGCGATCATGAGCAGCAGCAGCGCGACGAGCAGGAGATAGCGCGTCATCCAGGCATAAGCTGGCGACGCCAGCGGAATGATGCCGACTACAGTGGAAAGGGTCGGCACGAAATACGCGAAGATCACTGGCGGGACTATTTCGAACGCCTTCTTGAACCGCGGCAGCCCGCTCAGCCAGAACACGACAGCGAGCACGAACGCGATATAGCCAAATACTGCTACGGGATCTGTTATCAGCGATGCTGTCGGCTCTGAATTCATGGCGGCCCGGAATGAGTCGCTACAAATTGCGGAAGCCCGCGCAAAACGGGAACCTCGATTTTGCCCTCTGGGAGATCAGGCATGCTGGAGACCCAGGGGGGAAACGGATTTGACGGATAACAGCGGATTCAGCGGATTGATCTTCCCACACATGAACAAGCCTCTTCTCTCAAGTGCCCTCGTTTTGCTCGCGAGCGGCGCAGCGCACGCTCAGTCACCGGTATCGCCGCAACACCTGGCCACCGCCCCGGAGGTCATCAGCATCGATCCCGATGAGAGTGGTGGCGATTCACCAGACACGAACGACCGTCAGTGGTATCTCCGCAGGACGTCGCCAGCGCGCGTCGAACGTTTTCCGCGACTCTGGATACCACTGCAGCTTGGCTCAGGCATCTGTGCGGCGGGCCTGGAGACCGACGCCTTGCTGGCGAAAGTCAGAGAGTGGGTGGCTCGTCAGCCGGTCGATTCAGTATTCGGGTTTCAACCGCTGAACCGCGAAGACGTTGTTGTCGAATCGAGCGAGTCTGTCTGTCGGGACCTTGCGGAGGCATACGCGAAACTGCCGGGTGAGGTATTCACACCCGAGAGCGTCAATGCCGTGAGGGTCGGGAATGAGTATTTCGTCATGTTCGATCCCAATGTGATGGCAGGTGAAGCCCGATCAGTAATGATCTTTGATTCGAGTTTTGTGCTGAAGGAGTCGCGCGCGATGAATCGGGTGCGACTCCGCCAGTAACGGCCCTGTTTTCGGCAACCGCCTGAATGTCGCGCTCTCTCGCGCGCGCTGTCTCTCGGTTATGTTCAGCTCACCCCGCCTGCTCGACGCAGTCTGCACAGACCTCGCGCGCATGAAGCTCGTGAACACGGTGTGCTGGGCGAGAGAAAATTCAGCTCGAGCGTAACATGACCGATGAATCATTCGAAGAAGTCCGCAGGATTTTCCAGTCCGCTCCTTTTATCGGGAGCGTTGGCATCGAGCTGGATGCAGTTTCACCCGGTGAATGCCATGCGAGCCTTGTGGTCAGGCCTGACCATCTGCAGCAGACCGGCGTGGTTCACGCGGGCGTGATCGCCACGCTTGCTGACCACGCAGCGGGCGGCGCTGCCGGCTCGGTACTCGACAAAGGATCATACCCGCTCTCGATCGAGTTCAAGATCAACTTTCTGCATGGAGCGTCTACGGGAAAGCTCGTGTGCCACGCCAAGGTGCTGCGATCGGGACGCAATATCATTGTCGCCGAAGCCGATGTAATGGCCGTCACCAAAAATGGAGCAGAGACGCTGATTGCGAAGGCGATGGTGACTCTCGCGGTGCTCCAGGGGGAACTGGTCTAAGTCAGCCGTTGTCGTGTTGTCGGGTGCGGCGTTCCAGAGCAGCCACCTGTACGACCCGTCCTTGCACATGTAGCGGTTCTCGAACGAAATGGCGTGATCCCCGCTCCGCACGCCCCTGACAAAGCAAGTCAATCGATATCGCAAAAAACCGGTCTTCAATGGGCCCTTCATCGGTACTGCCTGTCATTGCTCATATCCGCCCCCGAAGTTGCGCCGCAACTAACCACGATCGTGCTCGGGTCGATGGGCAAGGGACTGGTTGCCGGCTTTCTCATAGGCTGGTTTGCGAATAAGGTAAACAGCCTGCCGCTTGGAATCGTTTTCGGGCTTACGATGGGAGCATTGTTCGCTCTCCCCTTCGCGATGGGCACTGATCCCGCTACAGGACAGAAGTATTTCTGGGAATCCTCATTCCCGGGTCGATGGTCGGTCTGGTGGTCGGGTATCTGACACAACGGTATGGTTTCCGGAGTGGCCGCTCGAGCCTGACCGGCACTGCGTATTCCGTACTAATTGCGGACTGCGAACTAGCTGCGTACTTCGTACAAAGGCGGGAAGTACGGAGACTACGCCAGGTGAGTACGTTACGTAGTGGGGGTACGCAGTGAGTACGCACTACGCAGTTAGTTCGCAGTCCGCAATTAGTACGCAGTACGCAATTAGTACGCACTGACCCCTTTGAGTCCTGGTCCACAGTTACGACACAGGTGACTATCCTCTAAAACGGCATGGGTGCATCTTCCCCGGAACACTCTGAGGGAAGCAACCTTGCCTTACCAGCTGATTCTGGTCGACATCGATTCAGGCGTGATGAAAATCACGCTGAATCGTCCCGACGTTCTCAACAGCTTCACGCTCGCGATGTCGCGCGAGCTTAAGCAGGCTCTCGAGGTCGCCCGCGGAGAGCGCGCGATACGCGCCGTGCTCCTCACCGGCGCCGGCCGCGCGTTCTGCGCTGGACAGGACCTCTCGGACGTGGTGGATACGGCCAGCAGCAAGGCGGATCTCGGAACCATCGTGCGCCAGACTTACAATCCGCTGATCGAACTCGTCCGGAAGATTCCGGTTCCTGTGATCTGCGCTGTGAATGGAGTTGCTGCGGGCGCAGGCGCGAATCTCGCAATTGCATGCGACATCGTGATTGCCGGTGAGAGCGCTTCGTTCATTCAGTCTTTCTCGAAGATCGGCCTGGTGCCCGACACCGGCGGCACGTTTTTCCTCCCGCGTGCCATCGGTCTCCCGATGGCGATGGCGCTCATGATGACAGGTGAAAAAGTCAGTGCGACCCGTGCGGCCGAGCTCGGGATGATCTACCGCGTCGTCCCTGATGCTTCGCTCGACGAAGAGTCGATGGCACTGGCCAGGCGCCTTGCCGAGATGCCGACAAAAGCGCTGGCTTATACCAAGCAGGCTCTCAACGCATCGCTGTCGAACAATCTCCACGCGCAGCTCGAGGTCGAGGAAGAGCGCCAGCGCGAGGCCGGCAAGACGCGCGACTATGAGGAAGGCGTTGCAGCCTTTCGGGAAAAACGTAAGCCGGTGTTCAAGGGTGAATAAATGACGCTGGATCGCAGCACTCGTGTAGGCATCGTCGGCACTGGCGCAATGGGAAGCGGGATCGCGCAGGTGGCGGCAGCATACGGACATACTGTGGTGCTCTACGATGCACAGGCCGGGGCAGTCGACCGCGGAATCGCGTCGGTCGAAAAGAACCTGGCTCGGGCTGTCGAGAAGAAAAAGCTCTCAGCAGACGAGGCGGCCACTACTCGCGGGCGCATCTCTTCCATCGAAAGCGTCGATTCGCTCGCCGGCTGCGGCCTCGTGATCGAAGCGATAGTAGAAGATCTTTCGCTGAAACGAAAGCTGTTCAACACGATCGAGGCGATCGTTGGCAATGACACAGTTCTCGCGACCAACACATCTTCCCTGTCGGTGACCTCGATCGCCGGCGTTTGCGCTACCCCCCGCCGCGTCGTTGGGATTCACTTTTTCAATCCCCCGACGGTATTGCCGCTCGTCGAGATCATTCCGGGAATTGCGACTGATGCGTCCGTCGTCGAGTCGGCATCGACCCTGATGCAGAATTGGGGAAAGACCACGGTCGTCGCATCAGACACACCAGGGTTCATAGTGAACCGGATCGCGCGGCCGTTCTACGGCGAAGCTTTGCGCATCTATGAAGAAGGGATCGCCGACATGGCCACTATCGACTGGGCCATGCGGGAGCTCGGCGGTTTCAGAATGGGTCCGTTCGAGCTGATGGATTTCATCGGCAACGACGTGAACCTCGCGGCGACGAAAAGTGTGTACGAGGCAATGTTTCATGATTCACGGTTCCGTCCGACGCTCACTCAGCAGCGCCTGGTCGATGCCGGCTTTCTCGGTCGAAAATCGGGGCGAGGTTATTACGACTACGGGGATGGGGCTGTCGCACCGGAGGCGAATCGCGACCCGGACCTGGGGCAAATGATATTCCGGCGCATTCTTTCAATGCTCATCAACCAGGCCGCCGACGCCCTCTACCTTCGCATCGCCTCTGCCCACGACATCGACAAGGCGATGACACTCGGGGTGAATTACCCAAAAGGTCTCCTTGCCTGGGCTGACGAGCTCGGCGCCGGGGAGACAGTGAAATGGCTCAGCGCCCTTCAGGATTTCTACGGTGAAGAGCGGTACCGGCCGAGTCCGCTGCTCAAGACGATGGCTGATGATGGTTTCACCTTCTTCAGCCGGTAAAACCTGATAACTTTTCGGCTATGACGGGAACCATCGCGCCTGATGAAGGCGGCACCGAGACCTCGATCGACGGGCGATTTGACTGGAAGCGCATCGCCTACCTGCTCCTCGCATCACGCGGCCTCGACGATACCGAGGAAAACCGCCTGCTCCCCGAAAAAAAGGTGGTTTACCAGTTCTCAGCGCGTGGCCATGATCTCGCGCAGATCATCCTTGGAACGCTGATCGATGGAAAACATGACGGCGTCGGCGCGTACTATCGCTCACGACCGCTGCTCCTGACACTGGGCCTGACACTGGAGGATGCGTTCGCGGGCCCGCTGCGCAAGTCAGGCGGATTCAGCGACGGGCGTGACATCGGCGTCGTCTGCAACCTGCCGAATACCGATGGCGCAGTGGTGCTTCCGATGTCGGGTGATGTGGGCTCCCAGTATACCCCCGTAGCGGGGTGGGCCCAGGCTGTCACCTATCACCGTGACGTACTCGGCGACAGCTCATATAAAGGCGCCATAGGGGTAGTGCTCGGAGGCGAGGCGTCGGCCGCGACCAACGGATTCTGGTCAGCGCTGACCATGGCCACAACGCTGAACCTTCCGATGCTCTTTTATATTGAAGACAATCGCTACGGAATTTCAGTCCCCAGTGATTTCCAGACGCCCGGTGGCAACATCGCGGCAAACCTTGCGTCGTTCCGTAACCTGTACATAAAGGAAGGCGATGGCTCCGATCCCGCCGAGGCGGCGGGGTTGTTCACTGACGTCGTCGGGCACGTGCGCTCGGGGAAGGGCCCGGCATTGTTGCGACTCGAGGTGCCTCGCTTATGCGGACACTCAGGGCAGGACACCCAGGCCTACAAGACTGAAGACTGCATAGCCGACGAACAGGCGCGCGACCCGCTTCCGAAACTGCGCTCCTATCTGGTGCCGGCAATGATGCCGGAGACGGAGTGGGCCGAGCTCGAGGCTGAAGCCGCGCGGGACGTGGCAGTCGCGCTGGATGGTGCGCTGAACCGCCCGGAGCCGGACCCGTCGAAGATTACCCGGTATCGCTTCGCCGAAGATGGCGACGTGCAGCTGGTCGGCGGGCTCGCTGTGTCGGGACACCAGTTTCCCAAGGCGACTGACAAGCCTGAGCCTGAGGCGCAGCGCACGAACATGCTCACGGCGATTCGCCGGACACTCGAGCACGAGCTGAAGACGAACCCAAAAGTCCTGATATTCGGCGAAGACATCGGTCCTAAGGGCGGAGTTCACGCCGCGACCATGGGATTGCAGGAGACCTTCGGCGACAAGCGAGTATTCGACACGAGCTTGTCCGAGGAAGGAATTATCGGGCGCGCAGTCGGCATGGCGATCGCGGGGCTGATGCCTGTCGCGGAAATTCAGTTCAGGAAATACGCGGACCCGGCGACCGAGCAGCTCAACAACTGCGGCACGATGCGCTGGCGCACCGCCAACAGGTTTGCTGCCCCGATCCTCGTGCGGATGCCTGGTGGCTTCGCAAAAGTCGGCGATCCATGGCACAGCGTGTCGGGCGAGGTGATGTGGGCGCATGCAATCGGCTGGCAGATGGTGTTTCCGTCGAATGCCGCGGACGCGGTCGGATTGCTGCGTTCAGCGCTGCGCAGCAACAATCCGACGATATTCTTCGAGCACCGGCACCTCCTGGATGGACCGTGGGCACGCCGTCCGTACCCGGGCGATGCCTATGTTCTGCCACTTGGCAAAGCAAAGATCACTATCAACGGTGATTCGCTGACTGTCGTGACGTGGGGAGCGATGGTTGAGAGATGCGAGCTCGCCGCAAAAAAACTTGGCGAGTCAATCGAGGTCATCGACCTCCGAACCATCTCCCCCTGGGACAAGGAAGCCGTGCTCGAGTCAGTTCGTCGCACGCGGCGCTGCCTCATCGTGCACGAGGACGGCATCACAGCCGGCTTCGGTGCCGAGGTTGCTGCAACTGTCGCGCAGGAGGCCTTCTTCAATCTCGACGCGCCAATTCAGCGCTTTGCGATGCCTGACGTACCTGTTCCACACAACTTCGAGCTGATGGACGCCGTCGTTCCGACAGTCGAGTCGATCGCCGAGCGAATGACTGAAGTCCTGGAAGCATGACAATGGCAGAACTTGTTGACGTAAAAGCACCCGAAGGACAATCCGAGGGAACGGAATCGGTAGTGTCCTCCTGGTTCAAGTCTGTTGGTGATACAGTGACGGCGAATGAGCCGCTGCTCGAGATCAGTACCGACAAGGTGAACATGGAGGTTGCAGCACCGTGGAGTGGCAGGCTGGCTGAGATTCTCAAGACTGACGGTGAGCAGGTCGAGCCCGGTGACGTGCTTGGCCGGATCGATGTTTCGGTTGCGGACGCCGTCGCAGCGGAGGCGCCGCCAAAGCCCGCGCCACAGGCAGGTGGTGCAGAGAAGCCTGTCGCGACTGGGTCAGCAGGCGGCTCCGGGGACTTGAGTCCCGCCGTGCGGAGACTGTTGAAGGAACACAATCTCGATGCGTCGCAGATTACCGGCACGGGCAAGGGTGGGCGCATCACGCATGAGGATGTGCAGAAGCATGTCGAGTCCGGCGGCGCGAAGAAGAAGAGCGCAGGCATGTCCGGGCTGATGGTTCCGCACAGTCATATGCGTCGCAGCATCGCGCAGCACATGGTGCAATCGGTTGCCACGGCGCCGCATGTGACGAGCGTCTTCGAGGCTGACTTGTCCGACATCATCGCCGATCGAGATTCAAAAAAAGCGGACTTCGACTCGCGCGGCGTGAAGCTGACATTCACCGCCTACTTCGTCCGCGCTGCAGTCGCTGCGCTGAAAGCCGTGCCCGAAGCGAACAGCCGGTGGCACGATGACGCCCTCGAGATCTACGACGACATCAACATCGGCGTCGCGACTGCGCTTGGCTCGGGTGGATTGATCGTTCCGGTCATTCCGAAGGCTCAGGATCTCGACCTCTTCGGGATTGCCGAGCGGTTGCAGGATTTGACCGGGCGTGCGCGTGATGAGAGGCTCGATGCCAAGGACGTGCAGAATGGCACGTTCACGATATCGAATCATGGAGTGAGTGGGAGCCTGGTTGCGACCCCGATCATCATCAACCAGCCGCAGTCTGCCATACTGGGAGTAGGGAAGCTCGAGCGTCGTGTGGTTCCTGCATCGGAGTCCGGCGATGCAGTGATGGTAAAACCAATGTGTTACGTGTCGCTCACGATCGACCATCGCGTACTGGATGGATTCCAGGCAAACCAGTTCCTGACGAGCTGGATCTCCGCACTTTCCGTTAGCTGAGGCCAAGCTTTTGTCTCAGACCCGTGCGCCGGGCCCACCATGCCTGGTGTTGGATGCGCTCAGCAGGCGTGGCGCCAGTATGAGGAACAAAAAAATCGGCATGCCGACAAGTCCGAGCTCGGGGAGGCTTACCGGCGAAAGGATCCTCGCCGCGATCAGCAGCAGAAGCACGAGAATGCCGATTCCGAAACGCACTCCTTCGTGGTCGACGAACACGCCAGCCACGCCGACGGCAATCGCAAGTGCCACGATGATGCCGATCAGGATCGGTGCATTGAGAATTCCTGAATCCCACGCCTGAACCGACCCGAGCACTACGAGCACTGGAGCCGCGATCCATTTGATGAGCTTCATGTGATCATTCTCCTTTTGTCGGAAGTGAAGTGCCACGATTGATGGAAGCGAGCTGATGAACTGGGCGCGTATCCAGTGCCGTGCGTCGTCAACTCCCGATTCCGAGGCTATCATCGCTGCTTCCTCGAGCAGATCCCCTGCAATGCCATCGCGACAGCCATCCGGAAGCATCGCGATGATGAATCGATCGAGTGGGCGGAGGAGGGTCGCTTCCGCAGCAAGCACATGATTCATGTCGCCCCCGCTGGCCGGGGGACACCGGGAACGCCCTCGCGCATCCTGTCGACGGCTTCGATTCCCTGATTCAGCGCGCGCAGCCCCGGTGCTGTCAGCCGGAAGAAACGTTTCGCGCGCCCGCCACGGTCGTCGCCGCCTTCGGATTCGCTCGACGACACGTAGCCTTTCGTCTCGAGCCGGTCGAGTGTCGAATAGACGGCTCCTAGCGAGGTAGCATGCCCCGTGCGCTCCTCGAGGGCGCGTCGCACGGTCATGCCGTACGCGGTATCGCCGAGTCTCGCGACGGCGAGCATCACGAGGGTTTCGAAGGCGCCTGGAAGGTCGGGGCGAGCTGCCATTGGTTCTCCGAATCGTAATTCTACATTGTAGAATTAATAACGGATTCCCGGGATGTCAAGCGTCAGTGTACGGCAGACTCTTGAACTGCAAAAAGGGTTCATCACGGAATTCCGGGAACGGCAGGGCGTCTGATGCGAACTACAGAAGAGCTTTTGTCGCGAAGAGCGCGAAGGGTACGCGAAGCTACGCGAAGGGAACCCGAAGCAGGTCTCCGGTCAGGTAGTGGCGCTCCTGGTTTGTTTTTTGGTTGTAACCGAGAAAAGCCAACCACTGAACTTCGCGACAGCGATAGTGGAGCTCAGGGATCTATCCTGACCTTCGCGCTGCTTCGCGCCCCCTTCGTGTTCTTCGCGCTAAAGTCGTTCGCAGTTCCCGCACGCGCACGGCTCCCGAAATTCCCCGAAGAACCCAAGAAAAAGGGGGGAGTGGGGTGAGAATAGCCGAGTGAATTGAGTGATCTCTCGGTTTTTAGCATGCCACCGCGCGGCAGGCTTTTCTTAATTGGGGTTAATAGCGGAACCGCTCAAGGCAGGATCCGTCAGATCGATTTGAACTGGTCGAACGGCTGATGGCAGGAATTGCAGTAGTGAATCGACTTGCATGCCGTCGACCCGAATTCACTTCTCTCTGTGGTATTCGATGACCGGCAATAGGGACACTCCACCGTGACGCGCGCCCGGCGAAGCGAGACCAGCTCGGCAATACCGCCGTGCTGCGCCACACCTGAAGGCGGCGCAATTCCGTAATCCCGGAACTTCTGCTTCGTCGCCTCGGTCATCCAGTCGGTCGTCCACGCAGGCGAGTACACCGTCCGAACATGCGCATTCGCGTAGCCATTCGCTGCGAGAACCTCACCCACCTCACGCTCGATCACCTGCATCGCGGGACATCCGGAATACGTGGGCGTGATGTCGACGCGCAACTTGTCGCCCTCGAGCTCTACGTCGCGCACGATGCCAAGCTCGACTATATCGATGAACGGGAGCTCGGGATCTTTCACTTCTTTCAGGATCCCGAGGATTCGCTCCTTCTCCCCGCTCACCACGATGCGCCTGGGTGCGCCCGCGCGACACTCTGCATTTCGGCCAGCATGTGACCGAGCGCCTCAGTGTGCCGTCCCTTTCTCCCGCCTGTCATCGCCGGCGGATCATCGGGAATAGTCAGAGTCGCGCGAGCAAGAACTTCCCGCACGATCGTATCCCACTTCGGCCTGATTGCGCCCAGATCGGGCCCGATACCGGCCTCTGCCATCTCCCGATCGATCGCGTCTGCCTCGAACATCTCCGGCGTAAAACGCCAGAGGTCGTTCAGTGCCTTCTGCGTGCGCGCATGACTCTCGGCAGTTCCATCACCGAGCCGGAGCACCCACTCACTTGAATGCCTGACGTGATAGCGGACTTCCTTGAAACCCTTCGCGGCGATGCCTGCGAGCTCCGTGTTCCTGCTTTTCTGCAGCTCTTCGAGAAAGTGATAGCTGAAGACGTCGAAGAGAAACTGCCGTACGATCGTGAACGCGTAATCGCCCCTGGAGAACTCAACCAGGTGCACGTTCCGGAAGTCGACTGTGTCGCGAAAGTATGCGAGCTCGTCTTCGGTTCTGCCTCTACCCTCTGTCCCCGCGGCAAGCTTGAGCAGCAGCGTCGCCTGGCCAATCAGGTCGAGTGCGATATTGGCGAGCGCGATGTCTTCCTCGAGGATCGGTCCGTGCCCGCACCACTCCGAGAGACGGTGGCCGAGCACGAGCCTGTCATCACCAAGCCGTATCAGATATTCGGAAACCGATGACGACACCTAGAAGCCCTTGAGACCGCGCGGAATCTTGTAGAACTGAGGGTGCCTGTAGATCTTCTCGGCACCCGGCTCGAAAAACGAGCCGGCATGTTCGCTGGGGCTCGCGGTAATCACGCTCGACGGCACCACCCACATGCTCACGACGTTGCCGCGCCTTCCGTAAACGTCGCGCGCATTCTGCAGCGCCATCTCTGCATCCGCCGCATGCACGCTTCCTGCATGCTCATGAGGCTCGCCGGCTGCCTTCTGTGTGAACACTTCCCAGAGCGGCCACTGAGTCTCGCCCTTTTCCGGCGACTCACTCGTCCCGTAACCAACTCCGACGGATGCGCTCGATGCCATGCTACGCTGCCGCCGAGCTTGCGGACGAGGCGTGCTTTGCAGCGTACGCCTCGGCAGCCTCGCGAACCCAGCGTCCATTCTCGTGCGCGTCACGTCGTGCCTGAAGCCGCTCGCGATTGCACGGACCGTTGCCTTTTACCACCTGCCAGAACTCGTCCCAGTCGATCTCACCGAAATCGTAGTGCTGAGTATCGGGATTGAACCTGAGATTCGGATCAGGAAGTGTGAGCCCGACCGCCTCTGCCTGCGGCACGGTCAGGTCGATGAAGCGCTGTCGCAGCTCATCGTTCGTCTTCCGCTTGACTCTCCATCGCATCAGCTCGGCGGTGTTCGGTGAATTTGTGTCGCTCGGGCCAAGCATCATCAGGGACGGCCACCACCATCTGTCGACGGCGTCCTGCGCCATCGCTTTCTGCTCAGGTGTTCCATTCGCAAGCGTTGCGATGATCTCGTAGCCCTGCTTCTTATGGAAGTTCTCTTCCTTGCAGATGCGTATCATCGCCCTCGCGTAGGGACCGTATGACGCTTTAGCGAGAACTGTCTGGTTGACGATCGCGGCTCCGTCGACGAACCACCCGATAACACCCATGTCGGCCCAGGAAAGCGTCGGGTAGTTGAAGATGCTCGAGTACTTCGCCTTGCCACTGAGCAGCTGGTCGACGAGCTCGGCACGATCGACTCCAAGAGTCTCCGTGCCGCAATAGATGTAGAGTCCGTGGCCCGCTTCATCCTGCACCTTCGCAAGCAGGACCATCTTCCGCTTGAGGCTTGGCGCGCGCGTGATCCAGTTGCCCTCCGGGAGCATGCCGACGATCTCGGAGTGGGCATGCTGCGACATCATCCTGATGAGCTGCGTGCGATACCGCTCGGGCATCCAGTCCTTCGGCTCGATCGTGTCGCCCGCGGCGATGCGCGCCTCAAAAGCGGCGCTCAGCGTCTCGTCGTCGGCGCTCGTTTCAGTCACTGGCTGTCTCATCCCTTGAGTCCTCTTTTGCGAGTGGGAACTGGCTGACGAGGTCAGCCGTCCCTCCCTAAACGTATCGGCACCGCCGGGGAAAGTCAGCCTGAGTCCTGCCCCACGACGGCCCGCGCGTGCAACTTCTCCCCATGCGTTGGCCGAGGACCCGCGAAATCTGGCTTGTCGCCCTGCTGCTTGCCGCACTCCTCGTGTGGTCAGGCCGGTTTTTTGTAAACCCCGATGGAATCAGCTATCTGGACCTGAGCGACGATTTCCGCGCTGGCAGATTCTCCAGCGCGGTCAACGGACACTGGAGTCTCGCTTATCCATTTCTGTTGTCCCTCTGGCTTGGAATTCTGTCGCCGGAACCCGCCCGGGAAGCAACTGTGGTACACGTGCTCAACGGGCTGCTTTTTGTTTTGTCGATGGTGGCGTTCGAGTGGTTCCTGCGCGAAATCAGGCTGCACCAGCGCTCGAACGAAACCCGGTCACAATGGGCTCTCGATCCTGATACACCGCGGGGGAGGTTTTGCGCCTGGATGATCTTCCTCTGGTGCGCGTTCGTCCTCGTGACGATAAAGGTCGTAACGCCTGACATCGTGCGGGCGCGCTGCGGACTCACCTCCTCGCGGTCACGGTTTTTCTCATCGTGAGTCTGCCGCAGATCGTCGCTCTCTCATCAGACGGGGCCGGATTCAGGTTCAGCGACAGCGGTCGCCTCGCGTACCTCTTCAAGGTCAACCGGTTTCCGAGGTTCTGGACGGGATTGCCTGAGGGAAGCGGCATTCCGCAACATCCCATCCGGCAGATCGCGAGTTATCCAGCGACGTTCCTCTTCGAATCGGACAGCCCGATCGTACCTACCCGATCTGGGATGAGCCGGGAATCTGGTATCGAGGCATGACAGTGCAGTTCGATTCGCGCGACCAGCTCAATGCGCTGAAGCGCAACGCGATCATTGCCGCCGGGATCGCACTCAAAGTCCTCGTTCCCATTCTTATCGTTTTTTTTCTGCGCGACCGGCGCTCGCGAACGCGCCTCGGCGTTCTCGCCGCGACATCAGCGGCTGTTATCGTCGCGTATCTGTTCCTCCATACCGAGGGACGCCTGATCGGCGTATGGCTGGCGATACTGGCGGTCGGCACGTTAGCCCGAGTGCCTGTCGATACTGACACCCATAAGGGAGCGGTCGC
>JAYUWU010000156.1:0-9889 GCA_043753365.1 Gemmatimonadaceae bacterium
TCATCGACACCCTGACGGTGATTTTCGACGATGCTGACAGCGCGGGCCAGCGCGGGAGCGCTTCCGCCATTGAAGGCAGCGAGCAGTTTCTCAGTCGTGACTGGCAAGTATGCGCTCCTGGCGCCGCCACATCTCCGAGTGAACTCGCGATTCGTCATCCGGGTGATCATGCCCCGCGACGTGAAGCGTGCCGTGAACCACGAGCCGCCCAAGCTCATCCGGGAGCGACACATCGTGCTGCCGCGCATTGCGAGCGGCAACCTCAGGGCAGATGTAGATGTCTCCTATCGCCGGCATCGACGCGGTCTCGCGACCCATTCCGAACGCGATTACATCGGTCGGCCCGGAATGCCGCAGATACTCGCGGTTCATTCTGGTAATTGCGGTGCGGCCCACGAACGCCACGGAGATCATCGCATCCGAAACTCCTTCGGCCGCGAGCGTCGCTTCAATCAGCTGCCTCACGCGGGATTCAGGCAGCGGCGGCCTCTGAACCGTCGACGCAACTTCGACCACGATTCGCGGCGTAATCATACTCCGCTAATTACCCGCGTCTTCCGCGTACGCCTTGATGATCTCGCGCACCAGTCTGTGGCGCACGACGTCGGAGTCAGTCAGGTAGTGAAACCCGATTCCATCGATGCCGGGAAGAATGCGCTCGATCTGCACGAGGCCCGAATCCTCACGCTTGGGCAGATCTATCTGAGTCTTGTCGCCGGTGATCACGGTCTTCGAGTTCACGCCAAGTCGCGTCAGGAACATCTTCATCTGCGCGTTCGTCGCGTTCTGCGCCTCGTCGAGAATCACGAATGCATCCGCCAGCGTGCGGCCGCGCATGTATGCGAGAGGCGCGATCTCGATCGTGCGCGTCTCGAGCGACTTCTGCACTCGCTCGGGAGGCATCATGTCTTCGAGCGCGTCATACAACGGCCGCAGGTATGGATCGACCTTGGCCTGCAGGTCGCCCGGCAGGAATCCCAGGCTTTCCCCAGCCTCGACCGCGGGCCGGGCAAGAACTATTCGCTTGACACGCTTGCGGGAAAGGGCGTCAACTGCAGCCGCTACCGCCAGGTACGTCTTGCCTGTTCCTGCCGGTCCGATTCCGACGACGATGTCGTTATCCGCGATGAGCTTCAGGTATTCGCTCTGGCCACTCGTCTTCGGCTGGATGATCTTTTTGATTCCCGGCAGCACGATTCGCTGGAGGTCTCCACCACTGTCGCCCTCGCGCGGGGCCTCGAGACTCAGACGCAGTACATCGTCAGCGGTAAGCTCCATGTGCTGCTTGGCCCGTTCGATCATTCTCATGGCTATCGGCGCCGCGCGCGCTACGATCTCGGCCGACCCGGATAAGGTCAGCGTGTCACCGCGCAGCGCTACCTTGGCGCCACTCTGTCGCGAGAGCTCTATGAGATTCTCATCGTTTACTCCTGCGAGGGTGAGCATGTCGGCGCCTTCGGTCGAGAGGCGCTGTACGGTTGGTTCTTCAGTCGTTTGTGGCAGAGCGCAGTTCCAGGTGCAGGTCTGAAAGGTCCTCCGGCTTCACCGGAGTCGGCGCGCCCTCGAAGAGAGCGCGAGCGGCAGTCGTCTTGGGAAACGCTATCACATCACGGAGCGAAGGTGCTCCAGAAAGCAGCATTGCAATTCTGTCGAACCCGAGCGCGATACCGCCATGCGGTGGCGCGCCGGACTTGAGAGCCTCGAGCAGGAATCCGAACCTGGCGTCCGCATCCTCTCGCGTAACGCCGAGCTTTCCGAGAATCCGGCTCTGCATCGCCGAGTTGTGGATCCTGATACTGCCTCCCCCAAGCTCGGTTCCGTTCATCACTACGTCGTATGCGAGCGCGCGGACGCCACGCGGGTCGCTGTCCAGTTTGTCGGCATCGTCAGGATGCGGCGCGGTAAAGGGATGATGGACTGCAGCGAGATTCCCGCTGGCCCCATCGACACCGAAAAGCGGGAAGTCAGTCACCCAGAGAAGCTCGACATGCCCTTCCCTGAGGAAGTTCATTCTACGCGCAACATCCTGCCTGACGCGGTCGAGTGCTACGCTGGAAACATCGTCCGGACCAGCGGTCATCAGACAGAGCTCGCCTTCACTCAACGCCAGCACACGAGCGCCGGCCTCCGACACGAACTTTGCCGCCGGCCCTTCGAGAACGCCGTTGACCTTGCGCACCCGCAACAGTCCTGAAGCACCGCCCGATTTCGCGATCTGCTCGATCTCGTCGACCTGCTTCCGCGAAAGCGTACCGCCTCCGGGAATCCTGATGCCGCGAACCCGACCACCGCTTTCAATCGCAGAGCGGGTGATCCCGAAGTCCGCGCCGCGAAACGCTTCGGTCGCATCGAATAGCTCCAGTCCGTACCGAAGGTCTGGACGGTCGCACCCATACCGTTCCATCGAATCCGCGTAAGTCAGACGCTGGAAACGTGCAGGGATCTCGATCCCCGCATCGCGGAACAATACACCGAGGAGCCCTTCAGTCAGGGCGAAAATGTCTTCGGGATTGACGAACGAAGCCTCGATGTCGATCTGCGTGAATTCCGGCTGCCGGTCGGCGCGCAGGTCTTCGTCGCGAAAGCATCGGGCGATCTGGAAGTAGCGGTCGAACCCCGAGACCATCAGCAACTGCTTATAAAGCTGGGGCGATTGCGGCAGCGCGTAGAACTCACCCGGATGCACTCGGCTCGGCACCAGGTAGTCGCGCGCCCCCTCAGGCGTAGGCTTGGTGAGGATCGGAGTCTCGATCTCGAGGAAACCGCGCTCATCGAGATAGCGCCGAGTCGACTGCTGAAGCCTGTGCCGGAGCACGAGATTCCGTTGCAACTCGGGACGCCGAAGGTCGAGGTAACGATGACGGAGACGCAGATCTTCGGCAGCGAGATTCTCACTCTTTCCGCGTGCCACTGGAATCGCCGGGATCTCTGCCGGCGCCAGAATAACGAGCCCGGTGGCCTGAAGCTCGATGTCTCCTGTCTCCAGATCGGGGTTCAGCATTTCGGCCGGCCTGCGCACGATCGTGCCCTCGACCTGGACCACGAATTCCTGTCCAAGCGTGTCGGCGAGCGTGATGACCGGCGGACTCGTATAATCCGGGTTGAAAGAGACCTGAAGAAGTCCCGCGCGATCGCGAAGGTCGACGAAGATTATCCCGCCGAGGTTCCTCACCCTGTGCACCCATCCGGCTACAGTTACTGATCGTCCGGCGTCAGCGGACCTCAGGGCGCCCGCAAGGCCGGCAGGCCTCATTTGAGTACCAAAAACATCCCTCTCAGTCACCACTGCGTTGTTCTACCTGAATTGCGGGGAGACCTCCCGAGCGGGCCGGAAAACACGCCGCGCAAGGCCCGATTCGAACGACATCGGGACGTGGGTCGAAGTGGACGTCGCAAGGGGTTAAACTTAAGTGTGATATACATTTGGTGGAAGGAGCGCACGCCTTGATCGCGCCGGTTTTCGACGCCGATCCGCGCGTCAATCTTCTCGACATGCTGCCCTCTGATGCCCAGAGCGCGCTGCGCGCGTTCGCAGCCCGCAATGGCGAGCCCGGTTATCGCGCGGATCAGGTGCTTCCGCATCTCTGGAAGTCACCGCGCGAAAGCTTCGACGCGATCGTCCAGTTGCCGAAGGCCTTTCGTGACAAGCTGAGCGAGGAGTTTTCCATTCCGCGCCTCGCTCTCTCCGCGAGGCAGCTGTCAACTGACGGAACCGAGAAGTTTCTCTTTCGCCTGTTCGACGGCGAGCACATCGAGACGGTTGCCATTCCTGAGGGACAGCGTCTCACACTCTGCATTTCATCGCAGGCCGGGTGTGCACTTCAGTGCTCGTTTTGTGCGACAGGCGCAATGGGATTCTCCCGAAACCTCAGATTGTTCGAGATTGCCGGGCAGGTTCGGGAAGTAACTCTGTTAATCGGTCGGCAGCCCACCAACATCGTGTTCATGGGCATGGGCGAGCCGCTGATGAACTGGAAGGCTGTCGATCCGACACTGACGATTCTCAACGACGAGAACGGTTTCGGGATCGGCGCGCGTCATATCACTGTATCAACAGTTGGAGTCCTGCCGGGCATTATCGCGCTCGGCGAGCGGAAAGAGCAGTTCCGCCTTGCGATCTCGATTCACGCTCCGACCGATGCGTTGCGTAAGACGCTGATGCCGATCAACACGAAGTATCCGCTCGCCCAGGTGATCGAGGCAGCACGAGTGTTCGACCGGCGTGTAACGTTCGAGTATGTGATGCTTCACGGTGTGAACGACGAGCCTGCTCATGCAGTCCAGCTTGCGGAGCTTGCGAGGCGATGCAAGGCGTTCGTCAACCTGATCCCTCTGCATGCCGGTGGCGCCGGCGATTTCACCCCGACGAGTCCTCAGGGCATCGCGGCATTCGCGCGCGCGATCAGGTCGAAAGGAGTTGAGGTCGCGATCAGGAAGAGCCGCGGTAAGGACATCGCGGCCGCCTGTGGCCAGCTACGGGTAGAAAGGGAGCGGCGGGGGCCGCCAGTCATCGCCTAGCAGGACTGTCACGTCGAGAAAGCGGGTTGAGTCAGTGCGCGCCTCGACCTTCGCCGAAAACGCTTTTGCCACAAGCGCAGCCCAGTCGGGGTGCCCCGACCTGTCGAGCACCAGCGTCGTAGCGCGCTTCTCCGTTGACGTAGATGTTTCGACTACGTCGAAGCCGCGATCGCGGAGGAACATCGTCGCCTTGCGGGCGAGCCCCGTCACATTCGTCGCGTTCAGCACCTCGACCTTGATCCGCACTCCGGGAGGAACCATCGACTCGGCAACGGCGGTATCTGCCTCGGCGAACAGACCGCCGGGTTTCGCTCCATACCGTATCCACGCGAAATAACCCGCGCCCGCGAGAACGAGAGCGAGGAGGATCCACCTGCCGATTTTCACCTGAGACTATTCCAGAGCGCGACGGTTTCGGGAAAGATGTGATTGCCCTCACGCACCGACCAGTCAAGGCGGAAGCGTACTACCTGACGGAACACTGCGTCGAACGAATGCGGGACCTGGGCAGCAAGGAAGAAACGATCTTCGCGCGAGAACTTTCTCCCTGGCTCCAGATAGTCAGCCATGTATAGCGCCTTGCCTGTCCGGTCCCAGCTCGGCGAACCGACAGTGTGATACCGGATCGCGTCGAGAACACCGGCGCGCTTTTCCCCATCGGCGGCAAGCTGCGCGGCGGCGGCGGGACCGTGAAGAAGTGCCTCGGGTGTTTCCTTGTCTTTCGTGATGCTGCGCAGCAGCGTCTCTGGCGCATCGCGCAGGCAATCGTGCCATGCGCCTGCGTCAATCCACGCGTTCACTTCGTCCGCGCTGAGACGCATCGCCGCTGACCATGCCCGCAACAGTGACGTCACTCGCTCGATGTGAGCGAGACGCTTGCTTCCGACACACGCCCACGTCGGGAGTCCGTTCGCGTCAGTCTTTATCATCGTCAGCGAGAAGCATGTTGTCGATGAGCCGCGTCTTGCCGACCCGCGCTGCGACAATCACAGCGCTTGCAGCGCTCGCGATCTCCGGACGCTCGAACGTTTCCGGATCGATGACAGCGAGATAGTCGACAACTATTTCCGGGTCGGCGCGCAGGACTGCGAGGCCGGCTTTCTCGAGATCATCGACTTCCCTCTCACCTGCATCGTGCGCGCGCCTGACCGCGAGCAGCGATGCGCTGAGCACCAGCGCGCGTCGTCGATCATCTGCGTCCAGGTATCTGTTCCGGCTCGACATCGCGATTCCATCGGATTCGCGGACTATGGGCGCGAGCGAGATCGTCAGCGGCATGTCGAGATCGCGGGCAAGCGCAGTGACGAGCGCAGCTTGCTGGAGATCCTTGCGTCCAAAAATGGCAACATCAGGCTGAACGATGTTGAACAGTTTCGCGACAACTGTCAGCACGCCGTCGAAATGACCCGGCCTGCTCGCGCCTTCCCATCCGCGCCCGAGGGATCCGGCGGTGACTGAGATCGTGCGCGTCCCAGCGTACATGTCATCGACGGACGGCCTGAACAGGATGTCAACGCCGGCCTCGCGAGCCATTCTGTCATCATCCTCGACCGGCCGCGGATATCTGGAAAAATCCTCAGTCGGCGCGAACTGCAGCGGATTCACGAAGATGCTCATCACCGTGACGTCCGTCTCGCGCCGTGAGCGTTCAACAAGGCTGAGGTGGCCGTCGTGAAGTGCGCCCATCGTTGGAACGAAGCCGATGCGCGCGCCGCTTCGACGTGCCTCCGAAACCGCGGCACGGACGTCCGCGATTGACGACACGACCTGCATCCTAGTTGCTGTGCTCGGCATCGGGATATTGTCCACCGCGAACTTCCGCACCGTAGCGCTCGATAGCCGAGCGAGCGTCGGTCGCGAGATTCGCGTACTTCTTGAGGAACCTGGGAGCGAAGCCTTCGTTCAATCCGAGCAAGTCCGGTAAAACCAGTACCTGCCCGTCGCAGCCTGGACCCGCACCGATGCCTATTGTCGGAATCGACAGTGATTCACTGATCCGCGCCGCCAGATCGCTCGGGATCAGCTCCAGCACCAGCGAGAAGGCACCAGCATCCTCGAGCGCTTTTGCCTGTTCCACCATGCGGTCTGCATCGACTCGTTCCTTTCCCTGAACGCGCATCCCGAGCGTCCTTACCGACTGCGGCGTAAACCCGAGATGCGCCATCACCGGCACCCCGATCGACGTCAGTTTTTTCACGGTCCTGACGATGTCTTCGCTTCCGCCCTCCAGCTTGATAGCGTCGGCTTCCGTCTGCTGCAGCACGCGTCCCGCGTTCATCACAGCCGATTCCTCGCTCGCTTGATACGAGAGAAATGGCATGTCGACGACGAGCAGTCCGCGTTTCACTCCGCGCCTGACCGCCTGCCCGTGATAGATCATGTGCTCGAGCGTGACCGGCAGCGTCGTCTCGAACCCCGCGACAACGTTGCCGAGCGAGTCGCCTACCAGCACGATGTCGACTCCTGCAGAGTCGACGATCTTCGCGAACAAAACGTCGTAGGCGGTCACGACGACGAGCTTGCCGCCCTCCTGCTTGGTTCGCAGGACGTCGCGAATCGTCACTCTCTTAACCGAAGCGCCGGAATCGGCCATTGGTACCTCTTCCTCTCAGCTCATGAAGTGACGCGGTCCGCAAACCAGGCTGCACGTGCAGCGCGGGATGCAATCTACGCAATCTCAGCTATCCAGCGCGCTTCTCATTGAGTGCACGAGATCGAGCGCGGCCGCGATGTCTGTGTCTGCCGCGCGAACGATTGCGCTCCCGACGACGACACCATCGGCGACGTCAGCGACAGCGCGGGCCTGCTCCGGCCCGGAGATGCCGAAGCCGACACAAATCGGGAGGTTCGTCGCAGATCTCAGTCGCGATGCGGTTGCGTGGATGTCAGGGGGAAGGTCCGACTGGGTGCCGGTCACCCCAAGGCGGCTGATCAGGTAAACGAAGCCAGATCCGTTGAGTGCAATCTCGCGCATGCGTTCGACAGGTGTCGTCGGAGCGACGAGCCTGACGAACGCCAGCTCGCTTTGCCCAAGCCAGGCCTCACGCTCCGGGTCGGCACCGACTGGAAGATCAGTCACCAGAATCCCGTCAACACCAGCGTCCCGGCACCGCGTTAGAATGTCGGGGCCTCCCGAGAGAAGCGGGTTCAGGTAGCTGAACAGGACGACCGGCACTCCCAGCGCCGCTTCGCGCACCAACTCGAGCACACCGTTCAGGTTCATTCCCTGATCCAGCGCTCGCTGCGAGCTCTGCTGGATGACCGGGCCATCAGCGATTGGATCGGAGAAAGGCACTCCGACCTCGATGATGTCAGCTCCTGCCGCTTCGAGGCCGCGCAGCAGCTCCAGGGAGCGACCCTTGTCAGGATGGCCGGCGGTGACATAACAGACCAGTGCCTTCCTGCCCGATCCGCGCAGGTGAGCAAACCTCTGGTCTATTTTTTCAGATGAAATAGTCGCCAACATTGATGCCATACCGGTCGGGATCCGCAGTCTTGATGATAGTTCGGGGATACTCGCCGGTAGCGTCAGGCTCCGCAAGGTCAACTTCAGGTGCTGGATGCAGCATGTTTCCGCTTGCATCACTTACGATCCGCACGATCGGGCGAGACAGAGCATCGAGCCGCGGATTCGCAGCCTGAACCAGCGCCAGCTCGAACGTGTCGAGCACCACCAGTGTTCCCACCGGATAAATGCCAAGCAGGTTTATGAACGCCTTCACGACTATCTGGTCCATCCCCCGCCGCGGGTTGTCCCGCATCTCCTGAAGCACGGCCGACGGTGGGTATGGAGTCGACTGGTATGCCCTGCGCGTAGTGGCTGCATCGTACCCGTCGGCGACGGCGACGATTTTGCTCGTCATGCTCATCACCCGCGGCCGGACTGTCTTTGGATAGCCGGTGAGATCCGCACGCATGTGATGCTCGTACGCAACTGTCATCGCCCGGTACGACAGCTCCTCCTGCTGCCCCCTCAAATGGAACAGCACCAGCACGCCGAGCCAGGGATGCGCAGCGATCTGGCGCCACTCTTCCTCTGACAGCTGCTCGGCTTTCTGGAGGTAGCCGAGCGGCACACGCGACTTTCCGATGTCGTGCATCAGTGCCGAAAGTCCGAGCTCGAACAGCTGCAGTTTCGTCATTCCGAGCCTTCGACCAAGTGCGACGGCGAAGATGCAGACGTTGACGCTGTGCGTGAACGTGTACTCATCGTAGTCCCTGATGGCTGTAAGCCCGATGAGCGATGTCTCCTCGTTGAGAATCTGGTCGACGATACCCTGGACGACGCGTTTGATCTTCTTGATGCTGGGCGTGCGTCCCATGCGCACCGAATTGATCACATCACGAGTTACTTCGACCGAATGTGTGTAGGTGCGGGTCGCAGCGACTTTTGCATGTTCCGCGAATTCGCGATCGGCGTCATCGTCAACTGGTGGCCCAAGCTCGATGCCAGGGAGGCGCGTAAGAGCGAGGTGCTCGCTGATCTCAGCGAACCTGTCCACCGCCTCCAGGTGCGTCTGCGTGTCGAGCAGTGATAGGACGACCAGCCACTCACGGCTGCCTGCCTCGGGGAAAACCCTGATGGCTCCCACGCCTGACGACCTGCACAACCTCAGCAGGTAGCCGAAGCTCGCATAGTTCGTGAGGTCGAGACGCAGTCGAGTTGCGTTGAGGAAGAGAAACTCACCAGACAGGCGGATCTCCAGCTCGCGCTCTCGCTCCAGTATCTCGGCGGCTACTAACGACAACTCGGAAAGTGTTTTCTGCACGGCTACGTGCTCGACTGGATAGAGCTTGATAGCGCGCAGCGTTCCGTAGAGCGAAACTATCAATTCTCGTCCGCGCTTACGCGCGTACGCTGCTGTTGCCGTTGCCGGCGCTGCGCCCGTGTCCGAGTGAACGGGACTAGCCACGAACGGCTTTGCTCACGGCGTTGCGCACAACGGCGTCCTTGTCAGCAAGTCCCTTCTGCAGGGCCTCCATGGCCCTGTCGCTGCCGATCCTTCCCAGCGCCATGGCGGCGCAGGCGCGTATTTCACCGTCCTCACGACGACCGAGGATTCGCCGGCTGCTCAGGATGTCCGACAGAAACGCTACTCCCTCGTCGCCGCAGATTGCTCCATAACTCTCGAAGAACGCCATCTTCTCGGCCAGCGTACTCTCCTTTAGCTCACGGGAGCGAAGATGGTCTTCGATCCCCTTGAGCGCTCCGCGATGATTTCTCGATCCAAGCACACGAACGGTTGCGATGCGGATATCCCTGTCATCGTCGAAGAGTGCCCGCTCGAGCACCTGCATGGCACCTGGCGACCCAATCTCCGAGAGCGCTGCTACGCCTGCGAGGCGCATTTCAGGGTCACCGCTGGATATG
>JAYUWU010000157.1:0-28905 GCA_043753365.1 Gemmatimonadaceae bacterium
GGACATGTCGACTTTACGTCATCCCGTTTCTCTGCTTCCCTGCGCGTGGCTCAAATTCCGAACTTGTTCTGCCGCATTGCTTTACGTTCGGCCCTGGCCCGTCGGTATGCGCAGGATGCTGCGAGAGGCTCGCATCATAACGTCCGCGATCTGTCAGGATGACCGTAGCAATTTTCCACCCCCCACCCCACCGCTATCAGAGCCGATCGGCCGGACTCGTCACCCCCAACCCACCCTTATTCAGAACGTGAGTATAGATCATCGTCGTCCTCACATCTGAATGCCCCAGCAGTTCCTGAATCGTCCTGATATCCGACCCACTCTCCAGCAGGTGCGTCGCGAACGAATGCCTCAGCGTGTGACACGTTGCACGCTTGTTAATCCCGCTCGCACGAACCGCCTTCGTAAACTCCCGCTGCAAAACTGTTTCGTGCAAATGATGCCTTCGCCGAGCCTTGGTTTCCCGCTCGACATAGGTGCGCGATGCCGGGAACACGTACTGCCATCGCCAATCCCGCTCAGCCGATGGGATCTTTCTGGCTAGTGCATCCGGCAACACTGATCCGACTACCCCCGCTCGCAAATCCTCAGCAAACCCTCGCGTTCGCCGCTCCAAATGAACCTTCAACGCAGGCACCGCCAACCTCGGCAACGGCACGCGGCGATCCCTGTCTCCCTTTCCCGACCTTACGAGGATCTCTGCGCGATCGAAATCCAGATCCTTTACTCGCAGGCTCAAACACTCCGACAATCGAAGGCCACTGCCGTACATGAGCGTTGCACACAGCCTCGGCACTCCTCGCATCTGCTCGAGGATCGCTCTCACCTCGCGAACGGAAAGCACCACCGGTAGCCGCCGCCCTTTTCGCGCGTGCACGATGTCGCCCGCCACCACCATCAGCGTCATCAACACATGTCGGTACAGGAACAGCAGTGCATGCAACGCCTGGTTCTGCGTCGATGCGCTCACCTTTTGCACGACAGCGAGGTCCGTCAGGAACGCCGCGATCTCCGCCTCACCCATCACAAGCGGATGCTTCCGCCGATGGAAGAGAACAAAACGACGGATCCAGTCGATGTATGCGATCTCGGTACGACGGCTGTAACGACTGGATCGCAAACGCGCGCGAACCCGCTCCAGGAACCGGAAACTCCGTTCAGGCTCGGCCGCGCGGCCAAGATGCTCCAATGGAATTGGCGGGGGATGCGCGTCATGCATCCCGAACACTGTCCCAGGAAACAGAAAGGGCCGCGCCAAATCCGCGCAGCCCCAACCAATCGAATTCAGGATTTTCCGCGCTGCTAGCACATCATTGGATCCGGTGCCACGTGAGGACGATGCCATTGTAGAGCCGACTCAACGAAGCCACTTGCCCACGATCATCACGCGCGAAAAGAAATTGCATCGTGATGTTGCTCGTGTTCGAAATCACGGCCTCGAACAGGCCTGGTCCGATCGGCTCGAGGCGGAGTTGTTCACCGTTCGGCTGAATGAGAGTCAAAACGGAATCCGCCACCGCGATGCGAACCGTGCCGCCCTGACCACCCCGATAGCTCCCGGCATAATCGCGCAGCGCCCCTGACACAGATGGAGGCACTCGCGCCGCGATGAGAGGAAAGCGCGTGCTCTGCGCTCCGACCACTCTCCATGCTGCGCCAGCCCGCTGCAGAACCGTCATGTAACGGTAAGTATTGTTGCCTTCTCGAACGGAGTTCGACACGACCACGCCAGACGCCGAGACATGCAGAACCTTCACCCCCAGAGCTGGCCCCACCGGAATCGCCTGCGCGCCGTGCGTAGCCGCTGCCCGAAGCATCTCGGTCCGGTTGTAAGATCTGCCGGTGGAAAGAACGAGCACCAGGTCCGCCCCTGTGTGCCTCTCGAGGTAGGCAATATCGCCGAGGGTGAACGCTCGCCACCACGCCTCCGCAAGCCGGATTGGCGCCTGCCGTTCCTGCCCGGAGGATACCGTGCGACAGCTAGAGGTAACCACGACGAGCACGGCCAGACATAGCGATCGACTCAATGGCGGCAGAAAACGCATCGCTAGGCTACCCCCGCACCAGCGCCTTGTACTTGATCCGATGCGGCTGATCCGCATCCGCGCCCTTCCGCTTCTTCAAATCCTCGATGTACGCCTGGTAATTACCCTCGAACCAGACCGTCTCCGAATCCCCCTCAAACGCCAGAATGTGCGTCGCAATACGATCCAGAAACCACCGATCGTGCGAGATCACCACAGCACATCCTGAGAAATCCAGCAACGCATCCTCTAAAGCACGCAGGGTATCGACATCGAGATCGTTAGTCGGCTCATCCAAAAGAAGAAGATTCCCACCCTTCTTCAATAGCTTCGCCAGATGCAACCGATTCCGCTCACCACCTGAAAGCTTCGACACCTGCTTCTGCTGATCGGCACCCTTGAAGTTGAAGCTCGACAGATACCCCCGAGCATTGATCTCGCGCTTCCCCACCTGGATCACGTCAGACCCGCCCGACACTTCATCGTAGACAGTCTTCGCACTGTCGAGCTCGCGCCCCTGATCCACATACGCAAGCTGCACGGTCTCACCAACCTTCAACGTTCCTGAATCGGGCGTCTCCTCACCAACGATCATCCGGAACAGCGTCGTCTTACCAGCACCATTAGGCCCGATCACACCGACAATCCCACCACGCGGCAACGCAAACGTCAGCGAATCGAACAACACCTTGTCGCCATACGCCTTAGCCAGCTTCGAAGCAATCACGACATCATTACCAAGTCGAGGAGCAGGCGGAATCACGATCTCATTCTGCGAGATCTTTTCATCCTGCTTTTCCGACACGAGCTCCTCGTACTGCTGGAGTCGAGCCTTCGACTTCGACTGACGCGCACGCGGCGACATCCGCACCCATTCGAGCTCATGCTCGAGCGTCCTCTGCCGAGCTGACTGCTGCTTCTCCTCAGTGGCAAGCCGGTTCTTCTTCTGCTCGAGCCAAGACGTGTAGTTGCCTTCATATGGTATACCCGCACCACGATCGAGCTCGAGAATCCACTTCGCCACGTTATCCAGGAAATACCGGTCGTGCGTGACAGCAACGACGGTCCCCGGAAATTCAGCGAGATATCTCTCCAACCACGCAACCGATTCCGCGTCGAGATGGTTAGTCGGCTCATCGAGCAGCAACATGTCAGGTTCTTCAAGCAGAGTCCGACACAATGCAACACGCCGCTGCTCACCACCCGACAAAGTCGACACATCCGCGTCCGCAGGCGGCAACCTCAACGCGTCCATCGCGATCTCGATCTTACGATCCAGCTCCCACAGATTGTGCGCATCGATCTGCTCCTGCACCCGCCCCTGCTTCGCCAGCAGCTTGTCCATCTCGTCATCACTCATCGGCTCGGCGAACTTCATCGAGATTTCCTCGAACTGCTTCAACAACGCCCGCTGCGGCCCGACGGCATCCTCGACGTTGCCAAGCACGTCCTTGGTTGGATCGAGCTGAGGCACCTGCGAGAGAAATCCGATCTTCGTCCCCTCATGCGCCCACGCCTCACCCTGAAAATCCTGGTCGACACCGGCCATGATCTTGAGCAGAGTCGACTTTCCCGCGCCGTTGCCACCAAGGACGCCGATCTTCGCGCCGGGATAAAAGGAGAGCCAGATACCACGCAGAATCTCCCGCGACGGCGGGACAACTTTGCGCAGATCCTTCATTACATAGATGAACTGTGGTGCCACGTCTGTTTTCCGCAGTTAAAGGGACAAGGCTGAACTCTACTGTTCCAGGCGCTCAATGAAAATTAATGACGCCTTCCCAATACTATATGAGTGTCTGTCGCACCCGCGCCTTGTCCGCTACTTTGGGGACCTGTACTGACACACCTAGCCTCGACGCTGGAGACCCCCATGATGAAAGCCCGCCCACTAATGATCGCGGCCGGCACGCTGCTTATGGTTGCCTGCCAGGATACCCCCTCACCAACTGAGAACATTGCGCCCCGTTCATCTGTGAGTTCGGGCGCAAGCGCCGGGGACTACATCGTAGTCTTCCGGAACGACGTGGGCGATCCGGCCGCCGCCGCGCGCAGCCTGACCGCCGACCATGGCGGTGACATCCGCTTCATCTACCGGAACGCCATTCGCGGTTTCGCGGTTCGCGGTATCCCGGCCGCAGCTGCCGAGGCGATCGGGCGGAACCCCGTCGTTGCGTATGTGGAGGTCGATGCCCCGGCAACGCTGTTCGACACACAAGCCAGCCCCACATGGGGACTCGACCGCGTGGACCAGCGCGACCTGCCGCTCAGCGCGAGCTACACATACAACAACGACGGCAGCGGCACGAACGCCTACATCTTCGACACAGGCATCCGTATCACCCATACACAGTTCGGTGGCCGCGCGCAGTACGTGCCGAACGGCTTGAACGGAAACTTCGTCGGTGACGGGCAGACGGCCAACGACTGCAACGGCCACGGCACTCACGTCGCGGGTACAGTTGGCGGCTCGGCTCACGGCGTGGCCAAGGGCGTCAAGCTATGGGCGGGACGCGTGGTTGATTGCGCAGGCAGCGGCAACGCGTCGATGCTCATCGCCGCCCTCGACTGGTGCGACGCCAACTGCATCAGGCCCGCCGTCGTCAACATGAGCCTCGGCTACGGAGACGTGCAGTCCATCCGCGATGCGGTGAAGGATCTGAGCTCGAAAGGCGTTACTTCAGTCGCGGCGGCCGGTAACGGACACTGGCTGTTCGGCACACCGCAGAATGCGTGTCTCCAGGCGCCAGCCGGTGAACCCACCGCGATAACGGTCGGAGCAACCGACGCCAACGACCGCGAAGCTTCCTTCTCCAACTACGGGACGTGCGTCGACATTCTCGCGCCGGGCGTAAGCATCACGTCGGCATGGTATACGGGTGATGGTGCGACCAATACGATCAGTGGCACGTCGATGGCGACGCCGCATGTCGTCGGTGCAATCGCACTCTATCTCACCGAGGTCGGACAGAAGACTCCGAGCGAGGTGGCGGCCGCACTAAGGAACAACGCCACGCCGAATACGATCATACTCCACAGCGCAAGCCAGAACAACGGCACGCCGAACTACTTCCTCTACACGGCGAACTTCGGTTCGGGTGGCGGCGGGGGGACGAACAACCCGCCGACGGCAGCGTTCACGTATTCGTGCACTGACCTGACGTGCAGCTTCAATGCAGGCGGGTCCAGCGATTCCGACGGAACCATTGCGGGCTACGCATGGAATTTCGGCGACGGTTCGACTGGATCGGGCGCGACGCCGAGCAAGACATATGCGTCGTCCGGGACGCGTACGGTCACGCTGACAGTAACCGATGACGGTGGAGCGACGGGAAGCACATCGCAAAGCGTAGCGGTCACGGCTCCCTCGAGCGGGGTCACGCTTTTCGCCTCCGGGCGGAAGGTGAAGGGCGTCAAGAATGTCGACCTCACCTGGAGCGGAGCCACAAGCGCGAATGTGGATGTGTTCCGGAACAACGTTAATGTCGTCACGACGGCCAACGACGGCGCACACACGGACGTGATCAACACGAAAGGCGGCGGGACCTTCACTTACCGGGTGTGCGAGGCAGCAACATCGACCTGCTCCAACAACGCGACGGTGACCTTCTAGCCGGTTTCCTGTCGCTACTGGAAGACCGCGTCCGCCAGGGAATGGCGGCGCGGTCTTTCTGTCATTTTCCCGCAAAAATTGAGCGGCTTCACCGTGGAGCTCCCATGATCAAGCGTTGGTTCGTGTTGGCCGTCTCATCCTCACTCGCCTGTACGGGGTCGGGGGCTCGGTCGACCGCCATCTCACCCGCACCCTCCCAGCGGACCTTGGCCATCATCGGCGCGACGCTCATTGACCCACGCGCCACCTCGACGCCCAACTCGATCATCATCATCCGCGACGGGCGGATCGCCTGTGCAGGCACCCGCTCGAGCTGTGCTGTACCCGGCGACGCACGCGTCGTCGATATGACCGGGAAGTTCATCACCCCCGGCCTCATCGACGCACACGTTCACTACTCGCAGACGGGATGGGTCGACGGCCGGCCCGACGCCATCGACCTCCGGGCCGAGCTGGCCTATGACTCTACGGTCGCACGGCTCCAGCAGAATCCCGCGCCCTTCGACAGAGCATGGCTGTGCTCAGGCGTCACCGCGGTGTTCGATGTCGGTGGCTTTGCGTTCACCTTGCCGATGGCACGCGCACACGAGTCGATGCCGCTCGCACCACGCATGGCAGCCGCTGGCCCACTTCTCACGAGCCGAGCCCACTGGCTGAACCTCCCGTTCCTCCAGCAGTTCGTTCCGATGTCGAGCGACTCTCTCGTACGCGAAACAGTGAGCGGCATCGCCTGGATGGGCTCGAGCGCGATCAAGGTCTGGTACCTCCAGCTCCCCGAATCCGCACAGCCACACGCACGCGAGATGCTCATGATCGCTGGCGAAGCTGCACGCAAAGCGAACAAGCCGCTCATCGTTCACGCAACACAACTGCCTCGCGCGAAGGAAGCAATCGCAGCAGGCGCACGCGTCCTCGTGCACAGCGTCGAGACAGCAGAAGTAGACGACGAGTTCATTACTGCCGCGCGCCGGGTCGGCACGATCATCATTCCCACTCTCACGGTCCGTGAAGGATACGGCGATGTCGGATACGGCCGCTCACCAGCCGCGCGTTATCCGCTCGAGTGCGTCGACCCCGTCACGCGCGCCAAGCTCGGCCGCTCACTTCCCGAAGCGAAACGCGCTCCGCTCGCATCCGCCGCAAGACCAGGCGGCAGCTGGGACACCCAGCGCCAGCGAATGGAGCTCAACCTCCGCAAGCTTCACGCAGCAGGAATCCCTATCGCGATGGGCACAGACGCAGGCAACCCCGGTACCGCTCATGGGCCGAGCGTGTATCGGGAGCTCGAGGCAATGCAGGCTGCGGGGATGACGGCGCGTGAAGTACTTCTGTCGTCGACACTGATCGCCGCGCGCGCGATGGGCCGCGAGTCAGACCTTGGCTCCATCGACGAGGGCAAACACGCCGATCTCACTATCTTCGACGCTGATCCGGCTGCTGATATCGCGAATGCGCGTCGCGTCTACGGAGTGGTCAGGGGCGGGATCCTGTACGAGCGATCCCAACTTCTGCCCCTGCTGCGATAATCAAACCTCTTTGTAAACATTTATTGCCAATTGACGGCAACTTTATTGACAGTCAGCCTGTCGAGCTCACTCTCCCTTGGCTGCCCTTCGCAGCTCCAGCACCAAACGAATATCCCATCACGTCGACAGCGCCGTAGCCGAGCTGCTTCAATACGACGGCGAGATCGTTGCCGATGTCGATGAGATCGATCGGCCGACTTCCGAGCTCGGTGCGGCCATGACCATGCAGATCGACTGCAATCACCTGCCGACTCTTCGCGAGCATCGGCAGTATCGGCCCGAACATGTCGATCGATCCAAGTCCGCCATGCACGAGAAGCAGAGGCTCTCCCTTGCCGTGTATCTCATAGTAGTAGTTCACACCATTGGCCATCGCCCGCCCCGTCCTGGTTCCGGTCGACGCCTGAGCACTCGCAAGTGCCGGTATGGCGAACATTGCCGCAGCGAGAATCATCGAAATTGTGGCCGGTCGCATCTGAATCATTTTGGTTTCCTCGGACGGTAAGGGCCGGATCGGGATACTCCAGCTGCAGCCGAAATCTCTGCCTGCAATGATTAGACTGGCAAAGCCCTCAAAACTCATCGGTCTCTCACCTTCCGGGAGGCTCAACGACAGTTTTTTTAACGCGAAGAACGCGAAGTTGCGCGAAAGTTGGGGGAGCCCAAAGACTACCTCGGCCACAAGCACTATCCCGGTTGTTTTTCTGATTTTTGAAAAACCACAAAAAGAAGCATGTCCTGCAGCGATGGCCGATTCTGGAAGAGGACTGCCTCCGGTCAAACTTCGCGCTTACTTCGCGCCCCCTTCGCGCCCCCTTCGCGTGCTTCGCGTTTCAAACCCGCAGTTCCTGATGCCTCCCGTCGAAAACGCACGCATAATCCATTGGCGCAGCCCTCCGGCTCACGGCATATTCGTGCCCACATGACATCAGCGGACGGCAGTTGAGCTCGGACCTGCACGCGCAACTCCAGGACGTACTCGGAACAGCCTACCGCATCGATCGCGAGCTCGGCGGCGCTGGCATGTCCCGCGTTTTCGTCGCAACCGAGACCGAACTCGACCGCCAAGTCGTCATTAAAGTTCTACCGCCCGATCTCTCCGCGGGAATCAACACAGACCGCTTCCGCCGCGAAATTCAGCTCGCCGCACGGCTCCAGCATCCGCACATCGTTCCACTCCACGCTGCAGGTGCGAAGGGCGGATTGCTCTATTATACGATGCCGTTCATCGGCGGCGAAAACCTGCGCGCCCTGATCACCCGCAAGCGAGAGCTGCCGGTGCAGGAAGCTACAAAGATTCTTCGCGAGGTTGCCGATGCACTGAGCTACGCGCACTCGCAGGGAGTCGTGCACCGCGACATCAAGCCCGAGAACATTCTCATCTCCGGCCACCATGCGCTCGTGCTCGACTTCGGCGTCTCGAAAGCGCTGAGCAGCGCAACCTCCGAGACATCCACCGAAGGCCCGACACTCACCTCGCTCGGCATCGCACTCGGCACTCCGACATACATGGCACCCGAGCAGGCCGCCGCTGACCCGAATGTCGATGCGCGGGCGGACATCTATGCGCTTGGCGTCGTCGGGTACGAGCTGCTTTCAGGCAAGCCACCGTTCTTTGGGTTGAACCAGCAGCAGACACTTTCCGCGCACATTACGACTGCGCCCGCGCCGGTCAATCAGCACCGCACCCTTCCGCCTGCGCTGGCAGCGGCAATCATGCGCTGCCTCGAGAAGCATCCATCGGACAGATGGCAGTCAGCCGACGATCTGCACGACGCACTCGAGCCGTATGCGATGACAAGCGGCGCAACCGCGCCGTCGCAGGCAGTAGCAAAGAAACCATTCAAGTGGACACCTCAGCGGATTGCAGTCGCTGCAGGCATTACCGGACTTATTGTCACTGGGTTGATAGCCAGCAACCTGGCATTCCGCGGTGAAGCCCAGTCACTCTCGGTTGGCAGCACGCGGCAGCTGTCCAACGACCCGGGACTCGAGGTTCACCCGGCAATATCCCCAGATGGAAAACTGATCGCCTACGTTGGTGGTCCCTGGGACCGGTCGCGGGTATTCGTGCGACAACTCTCCGGTGGTCGCGCGATCGCACTCACCGACAGCGGTACGTTCGCAGACTGGCCGCGCTGGAGCCCCGACGGATCGCAGCTCCTTTACACCACCGCAGGCGGCACGCGAATTATCCCCGCACTCGGCGGAGTGCCTGCGCCGATCGCAAGCCTCGACTCTCTTGGCGGTTGCTCGTGGTCCAACGCGGGTGACCGGATGGCCTGTACTCATCTGCGAACCGGTCAACTCTTTGTCGCCGGACCGCGGGGAGAAAACCCGAAGGGCTTTCCGGGCATCGTCGACGTCGCTGTCCCTTCATTCTCTCCGGACGGCAAGCTCATCGCGATGGTACGCGGCAACATTCCTTTTCTTTTCGGAGAGAGCATCGGGAATCTCGGCGCCTCTTCCATCTGGATCGTTCGCGCGGACGGTGGCGAGCCGGTTCGCATCACCGGGGATACTTACCTCAACACGAGTCCTGCCTGGAGTGATGAAAGCGGAGTTCTTTTCGTTTCAAACCGAGGTGGGACTCGCGATATCTACCTGCAACGGATCTCGAGCAACCTGACTCCGCGTGGCGATCCTGTTCGCCTGACGACGGGGCTTCACGCCCACACGATTTCCGTTGATAAAACTGGGCAGACTCTGGCTTACAGCGTCTATAACCAGAGCGCCAACATCTGGGCTACACCTGTGCCCGCGGCGCCGATATCCTCACCGGTGCTGCGCCAGATAACACGCGGCAACCAGACGGTGGAGAGCGGCTATGTCTCATACGACGGCAAGTGGCTCGCGTATGATTCGAATCTCAACGGTAATCAGGACATCTTCATGATTCCGATCGAAGGTGGAGAACCGCAGCAGCTCACGCGGGACATGGGCGACAACTTCAATCCGCAGTGGTCGTTCGACAGCCGGGAGATCGTGTTTCACAGCATGGCAAAGGGAAATCGCGACCTCTACGTGATGGACGCTACGGGCGGGAACATCCACGCAGTGACAACGAGGTCGAAAGAAGAGCTCCTCGGAACCTTCAGTCACGATGGGAATGGTCTTTACTTCCTGAACTTCCCGGGCGACTCAGTATTCGAGGTCCGGCGAGACCCCCGCACCCGCAGGTGGGGACCACCCCGCCCTGTGCAGCGCTCCGGGGGACTGGTGCCATCGCCTGATGGAGCCACTGTGTTTTTCGTTGCACCTCCGGGAGCACTTTGCCCTGATTGCCCGGGTGGAGGATACGTTGTCGGTACCGATCTCAAAAATCCGCGACGCGTACCTGTGGTCGAGATGCCCAAGGTTGGAGCAGCGATCGGGGGAGCTGTGTGGAGTCTCGACGGCCGACACATATATGTCCCGCTGCGCGAACGGGACGGCACATCGTCTATATGGCAGCTTCCATACAACGGCGACCCCGAACGGCGGCTCGTGTGGCTCAAGGATCCCCAGCGCCAGTTATTCCGCACCTCCATCTCCATCAGCTCGACAGACTTTTATCTCGCCATCGGCGAACGCCAGAGCGATGTCTGGACGATGGAGCTCAAGAAGAAGTGAAATTCACTCAGGCCGAGCAGCGCCTGATCGAGCGACTGAAGACGCCACAGGCCGTACAGAAATGGCTGAACGCCCTCCCCTACAACACTGAAAACAACGGCGACACCATGCGCGGGTTCCGCGGTGTCGTCCGCCATCGGACAGCGCATTGTCTCGAGGCAGTACTGTTCACCGCAACGGTCCTCGAGCAGCACGGATTTCCACCGCTCATGCTCGGCTTCGAGTCGATCGACCTCCTCGATCACGTGCTCTTCATTTATAGGGGCCCGAACGGATGGGGATCGGTTGCACGATCACGCGATCCCGGCCTCCACGGAAGGAAACCAGTCTTCCGAACGCCGCGCGCGCTCGCGCTCAGTTACACCGAGGGATACATCGACTACACCGGCCGCATCAGGGGTTACGCTGTCGTCGACCTTCGCGAGCTTGGCAACTATGACTGGCGCCTGCGCGAGGGAAATCTCTGGCGGGTGGAGCAGCTCTTACGCGATTGGCCACACGTGCCGATCAAATCATCTGACAAGCGGATTGACGCACTCCGCCGCAGATACATCGCGTTCCGCGAACAGCACGACTATAAGCCGTGGAAATACTACAAAGGCCAGTCGGGGTGGACTCCACTGCCGGAAGAGTTCAGGAGTCGCGGCTAGAACGCCGTGACACCCGGCCGGTCGATCAATGTAATCTTCTGCCAGATACGCGCAGACAGTCCACCGGTAAGCGCCTCGATCTCGTTAACAGTTCCAAGGACGATTTCGTCGCTGAAGTGCTGAACCAGCATCGCAGCGAGCTTGCTCGTCACCGCCAGCAGGTCGCTACAGTTATCGAGATATCGCCGCATCTGATCCGGCGTCATCGGCTTCACGTCGGATCCCAGCTCATCGCTCGACGACGAGCTCATCTCTGCCGGATCCTTACCAAGCTGGTGCATGTCAATGACGTGAGCAAGACTGCGGAGCTCGTGCAAGATCTTGAGCGCGCGCTTGCGCTTGATTTTGGATTCGATGGAAAGCAGGAAATACATCGCGATCCCGATTAACACGACGTCGTTCGCTCCTGACTCGAACACCTGAACGAAATCGACTTCCCCGATTCGCACCTTGGGCGCCACGATGGTCAGAACGTAGATGCTCGTCACTGCCATGAACACGATCGCAATCCAGACAGGTATCCTGACCTTGTAGTTGGGCTGCTTGAGATACTCCACCGTCTGAGTCACCTCGTGGCTCACGGCGAGTAGCTCAGCCGCAACCCTGCTCAGCCCGGAATCCGGGAACCGTTCTGATATCCGCTGTCGGAGCTGCTCCAGCGTGTCGAGAATACTCTTCTCGCTCAGCTGTCTGTATCGCATCGTCAGCTCTGTGCCACGTGGTTACTCCCGCTCTCTCAGGAACGCTTCGTAGAGCGGATTACCGCGAAGTGTCCGCATTTTTGGTTCGCGTGAGATGCCCTGTCGCGTCCATAAATCGTCAGCCATGAGAAACCGCAGCTCTTTGACAGCTTCCTCATATTCGCCAAGTGCGCCAAGCACCGCGGCTACAATGCGCGGATTAAGGTCAGGCTCGCCGTCACGCCGGAAATGCTTCGCGACACGTGCAGCGTCCCTTGCACGCTTAAGCTCCGCACGAGCTTCCGCCACGCGGCCTGTCTGCGCGTAGGCATTTGCGAGATAGATGCGGTGATCGGCCTCGCCGGGCCCTGAAAGGTTTCGACCTTCGAGCGTACCAATGATCGAATCCAGATACGCCTTCGCCCTCGGCAGATTGTTTGCGCGAAGAAAGAAGTCTGCCTTGTTGTCGAAATACGAAGACACGCTGTCATATAGTGTCTCGATGCGCAGCTGCTCGGGGGTCATGCGAATGAACCGCGAGCCGAGTTCATCCCCAGCATACACCATGAACACGAGCAGCAAGTTGCTCGGGCCCGGAATGTACTTGAACGCCTCCTCGATGGCCTTCCGCATCGCGACAGTGTCACCGACGTTTCGCGCCCGTTGCGCAAGTGATGCCCAGCCACGCTCATCGGTCGGGTCCAGTGCGATTCCATCGCGGACATGTTTCTCCCAGGCTACCCAATCGCCACTCTGGCGCGCGACCTCGGCTGCCACACCATGAACACGCGGCTCACGCGGGCTCATGCGCAGCGCCCGCGCCAATACGGCTTTTGCGGTATCCGCGTTTCCAGGCTGGTCAGAGAGATCCGCTCCGTAGGCAAGCAAGAGGTCAATGTCGACAATGCCTGCATTCACGGCATCCGCCACGATCTTCATGCCGAGCTGGCGGTCACCTCTCAGGAAGGCGACCCCAGACCTGAGGTTGACGACCCTCGGGTCGTTCGCATCGATCTCTTCGGCACGCCGCGCCGCTTCGTTCGCCTGTCTGAGGGAGATCGTGTCTCCAGGAACCTCGATTGCCCGACTGAACTTCGCTACTGCCAGCATCGCCCAGGCCTTGGCGAATCCCGGGTCCAAGCCCACAGCGCGCTGAAACTCGGCGGTGGACTGATCGAGATCACGAATCGACATCGACGTTCTGAACACCGCATCGAAAATCGCTTTGCCTCTGAGATAAGCGTCATACGCCTGCACGTTCTCAGTCGGACGTTCCTCGAGACCCTTCTTTTCCTCTGAGCCAAGCGCGAGTTGAAGAGCATTCGCCACCTGCGTGGCGATTTCCGTCTGTGCCGAGAACGGATCATCAGAAGAAACGACTACTGGTTCTCCAGCCCACTTCGTCGTCGCATTGCGCGTGTTCACGAGCGTCGGCATAACCTGCGCGCGCCAACCCGATCCACTCTTTGCCCACCGCACCACACCACCAACGACATATTCGACGCCAAGCTCATTCCCGATCTGCTTCACGTCCTTAGTCGTCTTGCGATACGCGCCACTGCTTCGCCGGTCGATTACGCTGATTCCACTAATGGCTGCGAGTTTTCCATTCACCGCATCGGTCAACCCGTCGACGAAATAGTCCTGCTCGGCAGGTCCCTGATTCTCGAAGGGAAGTACGGCAAGCATGATCGGCGATTCCGCCTGCGCGTCTCCTGTTTTCCACACTGCGATACCAGCTGCAAGAGCGATGACTAGCGCGGCTGCAATTGCCGGAACTCTCCACTTCGGTCGCGACCGTTCTGGAGTTACCGGGCCGCTCGAGGATGTGCCGCCGAGCTGCCGCAGTATTTCATCGGCCGATTGGGGCCGCGCGTCCGGCTCTTTCTCGAGCGCCCGCATGACCACGCCAGCCACCGACGATGATACTCCCGGAACCACCGTTTGCAGAGGCGGTGGGTTCTCCGAGAGATGCGCCCTCAGGTACTGCTGTGGAGTCGTCTTCCCGTCGAAGGGATGCTTGCCTGCGAGCAGCTCATAGGCGATCACGCCCCAGGCGTAGATGTCTGCCCTGTGATCGATGTTGGGGTCCGCGGCCGCCTGCTCCGGCGACATGTATGCAGGCGTTCCGATCGATGTGCCGACGAGTGTCAGCGTTCCACCCGGTGCTTCAGTTCGCGACGCTGACAATGCTTTGGCGATACCGAAGTCGACAACGACCGCGCTTCCACTCGAGAGGAGAATGTTCTCGGGCTTGATGTCGCGGTGAACAACCCCTTCGGAGTGAGCATACCTTAACGCGCGCGCGACATCGCGCAGGACTCCGATTGCGTCCTCTCCGGCAAGCGTCTTCTTGTCCATCGCGACTCGCAGCGATTCGCCACGCACGAACGGCATCATGTAATACGGGAGACCTTCGCTGACGCCCGCACTTAGAACCGGAAGCACATGCGGATGCTGCAACGCCGCCGCAAGTTTGATTTCACGCGTAAAGCGCTCGGCAGACATTTCAGCCGCGAGCTCGCGCGGCAACACCTTGATGACGATGTCACGGCCGAGTGACTCATCGCGCGCGAGGAATACCCGGCTCATGCCCCCGCCACCAAGCTCGCGCTGGATTGTATAGGCGGTGCCGAGCGATGCCTGAAGCTGATCGCGGAGGGTGGGTTCGGTCATTCCCAAGGATTAAGGTAGTCCTGCCCCAATATACGGGTTCGGCGGCTCGCCAGGATTTCGTCTCTATATGTTACTAACCTATGAACCGGCCCTTTTCCCGGACAAGAAAGGCACTAGTTTTTCAGGTCCCCAACAGTTCCCCACGGATGCAACGATGAAGCTCGACAAAACCCTGGATTCCCTGCGCGACCGCCTCAATCCGCCACGCAACGGCAAGGTCGGCAATTTCCTGAAGGTCGCAGCAGGTACGGCAGCCACGGTGTGGGTACTGCTTCAGCTCAGGCGCGAGCTGTATGGTCCCGGCGGGACGAAGATGTCGTCATACGATCCTTCTGTTGACGAGAAAGCTGAGGCTGACGAGGAAGATTAGGTCAGCAAACAGCGGAAACCCATGGGGGAAACGATTAGACGGATTTAGCGGATTTGGCGGATAAAGCGCATGTCCGTTGAGGAAAGACCCTCGCTCGCCTCAGATCTTGTTGTTTCTGGGGTTACCCCGGGTTACCCCAGAACAACGGAACAACGATTTTCGGCATTGCTGGGTCCCTCGCCAACATCCTTCACGTCCAAGATCCGTCAAAATCCGCTAAATCCGCTAAATCCGCTAAATCCGCCTAATCGTTTTTCCCCATGGGTTTCGCAGTTCATTCCCACCGCACATCCCACTCACAGAATGCATCCCCCTCTATCGCGCACCGCACGTGACGCACGCGCGCTGATTTTCCCCCAGCGATAGACAGAGCACGCTCGAGCCCACCGGTCTGCCTGCGACAGAAAAGTTGATCCCTGTCTGCAGTCGCCATTCCCTGTAGTCTCAGGATCGCCTGATTATTTCCCTCGTCCACGACAGCCATGTCACCGCCGTGGTAATAGAGGTTGAACAGCGAAACCTGCTGCGTCAGGAATTCCGAAGGAGTCGTCTTCTTGATGATACCGCCATACGACTGCACACCTCGCAGTTGAATCGAGAACGCACCCGCACGCTCGGCCCAGTCCGGATCTTCAGCCCCGATCTCCGCATCCACCGCACGCCATAGACGGGTAGGAAGTGCCATCGGCACCTCTTCTGTCGCAACAATTGACTCGATATGATCGCGGTCATCTTTCGACAACCTGTCGAGAGCGTTCTTCACGACAGGCGCACCCTTCTCCGCCGAAAGAAATTCGAGTGTCGCCATGATCGTCGATCCGCGCGCGGCGGGTGAATCGTCCTTCTGCCGCTGCCTCGGTTTCCGCGTTGCCTTCGTCATCATCATGCCATCTCCGCGAGCGCGCGCCGGTCGGGCTTGCCCGATCCGAGACGCGGAATGTCATCAAGTATCACCACTGATTTCGGAACCTTGTATCTGCCAAGCCTCTCACGTGCGTGCGCGATGAGTTGATCATCGGTGAGCGAAGCGCCTTTGCGACGAACGACGAACGCGCGCCCGACTTCACCCCATAGCGGATCTGCAACTCCCACGACGACAACTTCCGCGACGCCAGGGCAACCGTTTAGCACGGCCTCCACTTCACCCGGAAAAACATTCTCACCGCCGGAGATGAACATCTCCTTTCTCCTTCCCGCGATCCAGTATGCGCCAGACTCATCGCGCCTCGCGAGATCACCAGTTCGGAGCCAGCCCCCCTCCAAAAGCGTGTCCGCAGTCCGTTCGGGTGCATCGAGATAACCGTTGAAAACCTGCGGTCCTCGCAGCAGCAGCTCGCCAGTATCACCCTCGTCTACTTCATCAAGCGACTCATCGACAAGCTTCATCTCGAGAAACGGAACCGGCCTGCCGACACTTCCCGGTCGCTCGATCCCTTCTTCTGTCGACATCGCGAAACAATTGGGCCCACACTCAGTCAGCCCGTACCCCAGTCGCAACGCGTATCCACCTGAGCGAATGCGATCCACCAGCGGCAACGGACATGGAGCTCCACCGGAGATCAGCCATCTCAGCGAAGGAATCTCCATCCCGAACTGCGGCGACTCTGCAAGCATCATCAACTGCGTCGGGACACAAAGCGCGACAGTGCATTTCTCCGCTGCGAGTGTGCCGAGGAATGTTGCTGCATCGTATTGATCGACGAGGACGACGCATCCTCCGCGCAGCCACAGCGGAGTTGCAAAGACATTCCATCCACCAACATGAAAGAACGGCGTAGTTATCGGTGCGATATCGTCAGCACCAAGCTCCCACGCCGTAGTTGTTGCGATTGCATTGAACAGAAGCTGCCGGTGCGGAAGCACTGCACCCTTCGGCTTACCCGTACTCCCGGACGTATAGATGACCATAGCTGCATCATCACCATCGACAACGATATCCGCAGAAACCCCGTCGACATTACCCGACATCAGGCCCGGAACGTCACTATCAACATCGATCCAGGCAAACGACTGGCTCTTCTTCGCGTCCATCGCGCTCTTCGCGTTCTTCGCGTTGAAGCTGTTGTATTTCCCTTCCCCTACGACAACAACCGGCCCCGCATCAGCAATGATTCCCGCCAGCTCGACTTCAGACAATCTCCAGTTGAGCGGTACGAACAACACCCTCAGCCGGACACACGCGAAAAAGATCGCAACGCTTTCTACACGATTCGACATCAGCACCGCGACACGATCGCCTGCCCGAACCCCGAGATGATCCCGCAAAACCGAAAGCCACCTGTCACTCAGTCCGTCGAGATCGTGGTAGCTCAATCGATTGCCTGACTTTGAATCAACCAGCGCGACCCGGTCAGGAGAAAACCGGCTCCACCAGCGAATCGGATCTCCATAACCGGCGCTCAATGGTGTCCGTGCTCCATCTCGACATGCAGAAAGAAGTCAACGAACGCCTTGCTCGCGTTGGGACCCTTGTCGTCTGCGAACGTGCCTTCCTTCGATCCGCCGGACCATGCATGCGCCAGCTCATCGACGATGGTGACGTGCACGTGTTTTCCCCCGTTCGCCACCCTCCACTGCGCGGCGAGCAGGTTTGCATTCTCGATATTCACTGAAGGATCGACCTTGCCGTGAAATATCTGAACCGGCATCGCCTTGCGTCGCTCGCCCATCGCCTTTACGACGATGTCGCCAAGTGCGGCCGTATCTCCCTTGGGTGCACGCATCGCGACAAGCGCCCCGCTCATCTGCGTGACAAGACCATACGGGATGCCTGAGTGAATACCAATCGCAGCAAACATCTCCGGGTATGTCGCACCCATTATCGCCGTCATTGCGCCGCCAGCTGACACGCCAGCGATATAAACCTTCGACGGATCAACCTTCTGCTCGGCGGCAACCTTATCAATCATGGCCGCGAGCAATGCAGGCTCACCCTGCCCTCTCTTCTGATTCGCTTCAGCAAACCAGTTCCAGCACTTGAGCGGGTTTGATGTCGCTGGCTGTTCCGGATACAGCACGAGGAACCCCTTCGGGCCAGCGACTTCATTCATGCGCGTGCCTCGCGCGAGGTCCTCGGGATCCTGCGTACAACCATGCAGCATCACGAGAAGCCTCTTCTCACCTGCGGAAGCTGCAGGCACAAACAGCTTGTACCTGCGGCTTCCCTCGGGGCCGGCGTACGACCCCCAGGCGAAACTGTCCGAGGCCGCCGGACTCACAGTGCTCATCATGAGCCCGGCAAGAATCAGTGAAATCATCAACGCAGCGATGGGTTCACATTGAAGCGCACACCGAGGAAGGCCATCCTGCCGATCTCGGGCATGTTGATCATCTCACGGTGCTTGCGGTCGAAGCCGCACTTGCGGTCTTCGCTCGCAATGCGCTGGTTCGGCTGCGGGAATGCGGCCGACACTGGCTCATATGTCACGTTCAGTGCGCTGCAGCTCAGCAGGTTCGCCACCGAGAGGTTGATCAGCGCATTCTGCATCCTCGGCATCTTCACCGAGACGTTCGCGTCGAGTGTACCGAATGTCGGGATTACTCCCGTGTTCGTACCGGAGCGGAAGTAATATCCGTTCACATTACGCCAGGTAACGCCAGTCGTCACTGGGCCGATGTCTCGGCCCGTGACGCCTACGGTCCATTTCGTGGTCGGAGAGTTGAGCGACACTGCCTCGAGGCTTCCGCCAGCGGGCACTGTCACCTCATTGATCTTCACCGTCGAAGCCGTGCCGCGCAACTCGATCTGATCTGTGACGATCGCGCTTAGACCGAGGTCAACGCCGGCTACCTTGGCGTCGCCAAGATTGTAGTAGGTCAGGACGAGGGGTGTGGACGGGGTCGCCGCCTGGTTTACTATCCGGCCTTGTGCATTAACCGGAATATTGCCACCCGGATTGAGCGGCGCGGCGTAATAGGCTCCACCGGCCGCTGCGGCATTGAAGGGGTTCTGGATAATCGTCAGCGGACTCATGAAGTTCTTGTAGTCCGAGCGGAAATACGTTCCATCCAGGTAAAGCCGGTTCGCCAGTACCCCTTTGTAGCCAAACTCCCACGTTTTGTTCGTCTCGGGCTCCATGGGATTGTATGTCACCTTACTGCCGTCGAGGTTCGTTCTCGTAAATCCGGTCGTATTGCCGAAGATCGAGATGACTGAAGTCCAGTCGGGAATGAAGAAGTCCGTCTGGAGAACCGTGGGCGACTTGTAGGCGCGATTGAACGTTACCCGCAGTGCGTGATCAGTCATCGGCTTGACGATTATGCCGGCCTTCGGGCTGAATTGCTGGTCGTAGTTCTCCGGATAGTCCAGGCGCCCGGCAAGTACGACGTCGAGAAACTTGTTGACCGGCGTCGTAGACTGCGCGTAAATCCCCTTCTGGTCGTTCTTGATATCTTCGCCGGTAATCCTGTCGGTGAGCCACTGCCTGTCACTGCTTACCTGATCGAGGCGATACTGCGCGCCGAACACGAACGAGGTGTTCAGAAGCGGCTGTACCGTATAGTTGCCCTGAGCCTCCGCCGCGTACATCCGCCCATCACTCGGCCAATCCGACAACATGCGGAGCGAATCTGCACTCAGCGATGCGTTTGCCGCATTCAGCTGTGCGCCGGCATAACGGTTCAGCGCAAACGACTCGCCGCTCTGCGACTGTGTGCGATACGCATTGAGGAACCAGCGCGGGCTCGAAAACTTTGCCTGAAGCACGTTGTATCCCCAGTCCTTCAGCTGGTTTCTACCGACGTTCGTCTGGCCAACACCATTCGTCTTGCTCATTCCGCCGTTCAGCTCGAGGCGGTTCGCGCCCGAGTAGTGCACGACTGCCGCGGTGCCGCGACGCACGCCAGCATCCCAGTCGATCGGAACCTTCAGCGCGTCTTCGCGAACCGAACCGGTAGTGCCTGAGGGCACGATAGCGCCGCCGACGTTGTAGTTCAGAAAATTCTCCCAGTCGTTCGCAGCCTGATACTCACCGGAAACCTTGAATCCGATTTTTCCGTTCGCGAACATGCCGGCATAACGGCCCTGAACGTCGCGGTAGCTGCGGCTTCCACCCGTAGCTTCGATTGTCGCGCCCGGGAACTGGCGCGGATCCTTTGTGGTCAGCGAAAGAACTCCGTTTGATGCATCCGGTCCGTAAAGTGCCGAACCCGGCCCAACGAGTACTTCCATCCCTGCGAGATCCACCTTGGGAGTCGCTGTGAACGCTCCCACGGGCAACCCGTTTTCAGGCAACACGGCAATACGGCCATCCTCGACCATCAGGAAGCGGTTGTTGAACGCCGAGTTGAATCCACGCGCGTTGATCGCGACCGCGGTTATTCCGACCTGGATGAAATCGATACCCTTCGCTTCCTTGAGCGCGCTGGCAAACGTGTTACCAACTGTCGCATCGAGAGCGTCGGTATTGATGACGGTGACTGTCGCTGGAGCATCTGTCACCTTCTGTGCACGCCGCGATGCCGAGACGGTGACCCCGCCAAGGTCGATCGCTGCGCGAGTCATTTGAACGTTGGCCACGGTCTCGCCCGAAGTCACGTCAATCAGAATCGTGCGCGGAACTTCCCCGATCCTTGCAACACGCAGCTCGTAGCGTCCGCTAGGGATACCGGTGATCGAATAGGTGCCATTAGCGTCGGTCACTGCGCGGAACGCAGTATTGATTATGACTACCTGTGCATCGGCAACCGGTCGGCTGCCGGCGCCGGTGACTGTACCCGTGACACGTCCGCCCTGGGCGGCTGCGACAGACGGCAGAAATGCCGTCATCGCGACGATTGCTGCGACGAACGCGCAGAAACGTCGAATTGTTGTAAAGCTGACTGATGACATTGGATTCTCCAATGAGGTTGAAAAACAAGGATGAAGCGCTTCGAACAACTGACTCGGCCAACTTTCGGCCGCCTGATTCACATTTCTTTTCCTCCCGGCGGTGCGCGCTCGTCCGGCACCATTACCGTCGCTTCGCCGTCCATGACGGTGTCACCGTTCTGGTTGGTGCAGATTGTTGCGAGGCGCACACGCCGCTTCGCGGTGGTGACTTCAATGATTTCCAGCTTCACCTTCACGGTGTCGCCAATGCGCACAGGCCGGGTGAAGCGGAGTGACTGAGCGAGATAAATCGATCCTGGGCCCGGGAGCTTCGACGCGATCGCGGCTGAGACGAATCCGGCAGTCAACATTCCATGCGCGATACGCCCGCCGAATTGCGTCTTGGCCGCCGCCTCTTCATCGAGATGGACGGGATTCCTGTCACCTGTCGCTTCAGCGAAGAGTTCGATCTCGCGAGATGTCACGACGGTCGACACTTCTGCCGTCTGGCCGACAGTGAATGATTCGATTGGTGTCATGTGTCCATCACCATCCTGACGTCAGCGTCGATTTCAGAACCAGCTCCGCCGCGTGTCGCCCTCGATACTCCGAGGAACACCAGCAGGGAGACCGCGAGTGAGATTCCGGAAACGGTCACGCCTGTGGGGAGCGCGAAAACTTTCAGGTAGCCGAGTGTCTCGAGGAGCAGCGTCGCAACGATGCTGAACACGATCGAGGCAATCGCACCTTCACGGGTTGCACCTTTCCAGTTCAGGCCCACGGCAAGCGCCGGAACCATCGTCGATGCAAAGAGTCCCCAACCGAAGATTCCGAGGAACGCCACCAGCGTTCCCGATGCCTGCGCGACGACCGCGGCGAGGATCGAGATGGCAATGGTGCTCATGCGACCCCAGCGAAGCTCGTTCTTCACGCGCTTGCCCACCGACATGGGCAGGTCGTGAGTGAGCGCCGCTGCTGCGATGCTCATGAAGGAGTTGACGGTGCTCATGATCGCAGCGGCAACACCCGAGAATACCAGAGCCGACAGCAGCACCGGAGTGAATCGAAGCAGGAACGTCGGCGTCGCATCGTCAGCGCGCGCAAGCGGCGCAAGCTCACCTTGAACGACGAGCGCCTTGGTCGCGGTGCCAACGCCGAAGAACAGCAGCAGCGTGACCATCAATGCAACCGACGTCAGCAAGGGATACCACTTGAGCCGCCGTGGGTCCTTCAGCATGTAGAACTTGTGTACCACGTGCGGCTGCGCGAGCGATCCTATGCCGAACACGAAGAAGAACGACAGCGCTGCCAGTGGCGACAGTTTTCCCCAAGGCCCGAAGAAAGCGGGATCCGATGCGAGGATGGATCTCGTCATCTCTCCACCGCCTCCCGCCTGCAGTGCGTAGAAGAACACGAGCACCGACGCGAGCGCCATCAGGCTTCCCTGAAATACGTCGGTATAAACGCCGGCCATGATCCCGCCGGCCACCGAGTACCCGAGGATGATCGCCATGCCCATCCAGATTCCCCAGCCGAGCCCGGTACCGAAGATCGCGTCGATAACGAGACCCAGTGCGAGCAGGTTCGTCGCCATGTAGCCAATGACGGCGATGAGGATCGCGATCGCCGAGAGTCCCTGCGCTGCCGGTGACCTGAAACGAACGCGCAGTGCATCCGGGATCGTGATCAGTCCGCGCACCTCTCCGAGCAGTCGCATGCGCTTCGCGAGAACCCAGGCGCTCATCGTGTTGGTGATCGCTGCGGGCAGGATGATGAACATCGCGCCAAGCCCGAGCGAGTACATGAGGCCGGGTCCGCCGATGAACGCAAATCCCGAGAGAGTTGCCGACATTGTCGCCAGCGTCAGCGGAATGAGGCCGATTCCTTCGCCTGCGACGAAGAAGTCGCGCGCTGTTCTGGTGCGGCGGGTTGCCCACGCGCCAATGAGCGCGACGACAACGAAGTACGCGACTGCAACCCCGACTATCACCGGCTGAGTCAATGGCGGCAGTGCGGTTGTCTGGAGCAACGCGTTCACGGGGATCACTTATGATCCTCCGGACCCTGAAGAGCAGCGTGCGCAGCCGCAGCAGCTTTCACTCTCGCGATGTCTTCCTCGGTAAGAGTGCGGTCCTTGAACGTCATCGCGTAGATGAGCGGAAGCACGAGCACCGGCAGGAATCCAATTCCGTAAATCACGATCGCTGCACGCGGTGGCAGGCCAAGGAACAGCCCGGTCGTGGCGCTGTCGGAATCGGGAAGCATCACGGCCAGCGCAAAACCACCCATCAACACGATGAACACGAAAGCGAATGCGAAGCCGAGTATGCCGAGTTTCTCGCCATCCCTGACGGCGCCGAGTGTCATGAGCGACACGGCCATTGTCGCGATGCCGAACACCATGAGCAGGGCGCTGAAATCCGTCGCACCTCCGGGCAGGAATGCTGTGCCATACGCGGCGACTATCGAGATCGTCGCAACGACAAGTCCGATTACTGCGAGGCGTCGCGGCGTCATGTGCTGTACAGAGCGTCGAGCTGCGCTGAGTATTTCTCCAGCACCGCGTTACGCCTCACCTTGTGAGTCGGGGTCAGCTCGCTTGCTGCGACAGACAACTCGCGGCCGATGGTTACGAAGCGCCTGATGCTTTCTGCGCGGGACAACGTTGCGTTGACTCTGTCTACAGCCTTCTGGATTTCTCCCACAACCTTCGGGTGCGCGGCGAGCTCATCGCCAGAACCACTCAACCCTTCCGACTCCGCCCACTCCTCGAGTGCCTCGGCGCGCAGCGCAATCAGCGCTGATACGAACTGTCTTCCTTCTGCGTGGAGCACAGCGTGCGCGATGAGCGGATGAGTCGCGAGCATCGCCTCGATCGGGAGGGGCGCGACCATCTTTCCGTTCGACAGCGCAAGCAGGTCCTTCTTGCGGCCGGTGATTCGCAGCATTCCCCGAGAGTCCACTGAGCCCAGGTCGCCCGTGTGAAGCCATGCACCATCTTCGGTGAACGCTGCGCGTGTCGCTTGAGGCTGGTTGTTGTAGCCGCTGAACGTCAGCTCGTTGCGACGCACGAGTACTTCACCATCGCCCGCAATGCGGATATCAGTCCCCGGCATTGGCGGGCCCGAAGAGTCGAACGTCGGATTGTCAGGCCGGTTGAACGCGACACACAGATGCTCTGTCAGCCCATAGGCACCGAGAACCGTGATGCCGCGATCGACGAGGCCTTCAACAACGGCTGTCGACAGTGTCGCACCGCCCGATGTCGCGAGTCGGACATTGCCACCAAGAATTTCGTTGGCTGACTGATTCTTCGCGGTTGAAAGAGCAAGCAGCTTCTCGTAGTAGCGTGGCATTCCGCCGAACACAGTCGGCCTGAACGATGCTGCAGCTTCCCAGATCCGCGAAGGATCCTCGACGAGAAAGGTTTCTATCCCGCATAGGATGCGCGTGTACATCCCGGTGATCCGCTCTGCTGCGTGACTGTATGGAAGGAACGAGAGGGTCGTGTCCGTTTCACGGAGACCGAGTGCTTCCTGTATCGAAGCAGCGGAAGCTTCTATACAGCCGTGCGAAAGCACTGCGCCTTTGGGCTCACCGGTCGAGCCTGACGTGTAGATGATGATTGCTGGATCATCGCGGCTGATCGAGCGCGCGATCGACTCGATTTCGGCCCCAAGTTTACGGTCGACGCCCAGTGCGGCGGCACCTATGGCGAGCCAGTCGCTCCAGCCGATTGCTGCGGATTCCCGATTGTCGAATGTCGCGATGATCACTGCAAGCGAAGGAAGCCGTTCCTTCATCGCCAGAATGGTCTCGAGCTGCGCGTCGTTGTCGACGACGATTGCGCCCGCTTCTGAATCGGCGAGCATCCGCTCGATCTGTACCGGCGCGCTCGTGGGATATATGCCGACGCTCGTTTTGCCAACGAGGAGCGTGCCCAGGTCGGCTATTGGCCAGACGACAGTGTTGGCGGCGAGTATGGCGATGTTCTGCGCATTACTCGCTTTGCTGAGGCGAAGGGCTGCCGCGAACTGGAGAGCCGAGTCGCTCCAGTCTCGCCAGGTCACTGGATCCGCTGACTCCGATCGCATTGCGACGCGATCGGGATGCGTCGCGACACGGTCGAGGAATCGGGCAGGGACAGTCGGCTTCATGCTGTCGCCCGCGCCGGATTCCAGGTGAGCGCCATACTGCCCATTGCGAGACCGGCACCCGATGCCGTGAGCATGACGAGATCACCCTTGTCGAGTTTCCCTGCGCGCACTGCATCGTCGAGCGCCATCGGGAGGCATGCAGAACCTGTGTATCCCCATTTCTGCATGATCGTGTGAGCCTTCTCGATCGGCTGATCCAGCACCTGCATCACCACTTTGATCGTCGAGAAGTTTACCTGGGTCCAGAGCCAGAGGTCGACGTCATCGACGGTTTTGCCGGCGCGCTCCAGCACGGATCGCGTGATTGTCGGCCAGCCTTCTTCGTTTACCGATGCAGGATACTTCTGCACGAAGCGCAGCCGGTTTCTGTAACCCTTTTCCAGCACTTCATCGGTGATGGGTTCCGCGGTTCCGCCTGCGAACACGCCCATCCCTGATGAGAGTGATCCGTCCGAGTAAAGCTCCGACGTGAGAACTCCTGGCTCTGCTGACGCTTCGACCACTACGGCACCTGCTCCGTCGGCGAAGATCGTCGACGTTTTCTTGTCGGAGAAGTCGAGAAACTTGGACATCGCGTATGCGCCGACAACCAGAACGCGATTGTACCTCGTATCCGACGCGATGTACTTCGATGCTGCATCGAGCGCTGTGACAAACCCGGCACAGCCTGCATTTACGTCGAACGCACCAGTGCGTGGATGCAGTGCGAGGCGGCCGTGCAGCACAGATGCGGTCGCGGGCGAGATGTATTCGGGTGTGTCGGTCGCAACTATTAGAAGATCGATGTCGGCAACGCCGACCCCTGCACTCTCGAGTGCCCGAAGTGCTGCCTGCTCCGCCAGATCGACCGTCGATTCGTTGTCAGCGCAGTAATGGCGCTCGTGTATGCCGAGTGTGCCGGAGACGAACGTGTCGATGTCTTCGCCAAGCTTTAAGGAGAGCTCCGCGTTTGTGACGACGCGCGGGGGTACGTAACTACCGGTTCCGGTGATCGTGGCGTAGCGGGTCACGTCGGTTCCGCCGGTACCGGTCCAGTGGTGCCGCGCTTCACCAGTGATACGGGAAGCACTCGCGAGTTCGTTTTTTCCTTCTCTCCTTCGATGGCACGAATGAGAATTCGAGCCGCGCGTGCGCCCAGCTCACCGGCTGGGACTTTTACTGTTGTGAGCTCGGGTGAGACGAGTTGTGCGAGCTCGATGTCGTCGCATCCGATGATCGACATGTCGGTTGGCACTTTAACCCGTGCCGCGACGCATGCCTTGAGTGCGCCTATCGCAATGACGTCATTGACGCAGAACACGGCCGTCGGCGGTGACTCGAGCATGAGGAGGCTGCGCATTGCTGCGCGTCCTGCTACCGCCGTCGCGTTTGCGCGGACAAGGTATTCAGATGGAAGCGATATTCCATTTGCTGCGAGTTTTTTCCAGAAGCCCCGTTCCCGCATCCTGAACGCGTGAGCGTCAATCGCGGGTCCGATGAACGCGATGCGCTTGTGTCCGAGCCCGATGAGATGCTCGGCCGCCTGGGCTCCGGCGCTTTCCGCATCCGTTGCGACACCGGGCCAGCGGCCGGGCGGCTGGTCGATGAGGACGACGTTGGTTCGGTCGAGCAGGGCTGAGTCGACGGCGGACGCTCCGACTGCATCGATCATGACGCCGTCGATGACCCGTTCGTGGAGCGCATCGAGATACCGGGCGGGGCTCGACTCGCCGGCTTCGCACAGGAGCACCGCATACCCGGCCTGCGACGCGACCCTTTCGGCGCTGCTCACTACGTCAGCGAAGAATGGATTCCGGAAGTCGGGGACTATGATGCCCAAGGCGTATGATCGGCTGCGGACGAGGCTTCGTGCGACGAGGTTGGGGCTGTACCTCAGCTCCTCGGCCGCGCGCAGGATCCTCGCGCGCGTCTCGGCGGAGATGCGTGCAGTGGGGTTCTTGCTGAGGACGAGGGAGACAGTGGGCTGGGAGACTCCGGCCAGCTGTGCGACGTCCCTGGTTGTGACTCTGGTTGTTTTTGCCACGCTGCTAATACGTATGTGCTAATTCGTATTGTCAAGCTTTTTTAACTACGGGAAAAGCGTTGGGGGGAGGTTTTGGTGGGGAAACTGCGAGGTTTTGGAGTGCCTCTCGCGAAGACCGGCAGGAAGCCGGGTGATCGGGGTTTTCTTCTTTTTGGGGGTACCCACGGGAAGCGGGGAACGGGGAACGGGGAACGGCACCCCCTGCAGGGTCTGCTTGTCCGCCCTTAACCCCTAACGGAGACGCTGGCAATCCGGCCCGGTGCCTGTCTTCGAGAGAGCACTCCAAAACCTCGCAGTTCCCCCTCCAAAACCTCCCCCCAACGCTTTTCCCGTAGTCCAGATGTTAGTCCTAAAGTGCTACTAATTAGGAACGAGCCACCGCAACCAGCACGTCGTATTATTCCCCGCCTGCCAAACCGATGAACGAGGTCCCAAAGAATGTCCGCTCCGGAATTCCCCGACAGAATCGGCTTCAAACCAGACAGCCCGCGCCAGTTCACTCCCTACATCTCCCCGGGAACCAACCTCCGCGAGCTCACACCGCTCCCGCTCATCGTTGGAGCGCTGCTCGGACTCGTCTTCGGCGCATCGTCACTCTACCTGGTACTCAAGGTCGGACTCACTGTCTCGGCATCGATCCCCGTCGCAGTAATCTCCATCACGCTCTTCAAGCTCTTCGCACGCCTCGGCGCACGCGAAGCCACGATCCTCGAGCACAACGTCGTTCAGACCGCAGGGTCAGCCGGCGAATCGATTGCCTTCGGCGTCGGCGTCACCATGCCGGCCATCCTCATCCTGGGATTCGACCTCGAGATAACCCGCGTCATGCTCGTCGCGATACTCGGTGGACTCCTTGGGATCCTCATGATGATTCCACTCCGGCGGGCACTCATCGTCGCGCAGCATGGAATCCTCAAGTACCCCGAGGGAACCGCATGCGCAGAAGTGCTGAAGGCAGGAGCATCACCCGAATCGCGCGAAGCAGCATCAGATGAAGCGAAACGCGCTTTCGAAAAAATCGGCGCAGGCACGAGCGCAAAAACCATCTTCACCGGCTTCGGGCTCGCGCTCGCGTACAAAACCGCAATGGTCGCATTTCGCGCATGGAAGGAAGTCCCGGAAAAAGTCTTCGGCGCCCCGTTCAAGTCAGCATCTGTCGCCGCCGAGATATCCCCTGAGCTTCTTGGCGTAGGCTATATCATTGGCCCGCGCATCGCGGCTGTGATGTGTGCCGGCGGTGTGCTCGCTTATCTCGTGCTGATCCCGATGATCAGTTTCTTCGGCGACATGCTCACCGTCCCGCTCGCTCCCGAAACGACGACGCTGATCCGCGACATGAGCCCCGGCGCGATCCGCGATGCGTACGTGCTCTACATCGGCGCAGGATGTGTTGCCGCCGGCGGACTGATCAGTGTCGGCCGGTCGCTGCCTACCATCTGGCACGGCATGAGAGGCGGACTTCGCGACTACAACGCTGCCAAGAAATCGGCAACGCCAACAGCCGTACCGCGCACCGACCGCGACCTGTCAATGCGCACAGTCCTGATCGGAATCATCGCTCTCATAGTGGCAATCGTGTTCGCGAGCCCGCTCTACATCGGCGGCACATCCATCGTCACACGCCTCGCCGCAGCAATACTCATCATTGTTTTCGGATTCCTCTTCGTCACCGTCTCATCACGACTCACCGGTGAGATCGGATCATCGTCGAACCCGATTTCAGGGATGACTGTCGCGACGCTGCTGCTCACCTGCCTCACATTCG
>JAYUWU010000158.1:0-9729 GCA_043753365.1 Gemmatimonadaceae bacterium
GAAGTAACGGGAGTATTGCGCAGCCTCGAGCGCGGATACTACTCCGGACGCCTGACGCTCAAAGCAGAAGTAGCAATGCGAGGCACCTCACGCGCAGGAGGACTCGACCTCATGGCGTGGGATGTGTCGACAGGCAGCGCCGACAACGGGGTGAAGGGAAGGGGCTTGATACGCGGAGAGTATCTCATCCTCCAGATAGGCAATGGAGAGACGAGCTACGCCAGACCGGGAGTGTCGGTCGTCAAGAGTGCTGAAGGCTCTCTCGCCGCCGAAGAGTTTGCAAAACAGATCGTCGGACGCGTCTACTCAGCCAGCACTGGCGCATCCGGGCGCGGGGCGTTTGTCGGGAGTCGCGCGCGTCTCGCGCTTTGCGCGGACGGTTCGATTGCGTTCGATGTAAGCGACGTCGCAGCTACCGGTGGCGTCGACGGTGTCGACATGGGATCGACCACTTCGAGGCGCGGGCAGTGGAGCGTCGTGCTCCTCGCCGGCGTACCCGTAGTCCGGGCGGAGTGGAACGGAACGGGGTCGACGTATTCTCTGTCCCGATATTTCCGGATCCAGCCGCTGGCGTCGGGAGCAAGGATCGACGGGACCGACCTTCCGCTGACCGGCAAATGTTGAGGCTCGCGGCACCGCTTCGGGCAAGAGCAATGATGCGACTTGCCGTCACCCTCGTAATTCTTTCTCCGCTTTGGCAACCCATTGCAGCTCAAGGAGAAGTCGCAGCCGGTGACTCTCTCGTAGTGACGCCTGACTTTGCATCTGACGTCTGGCTCGATTCAAATCAACAGATCGGACTAACACTCAGCCGCCCGCTGAACCCGCAGACTGAGCGGCTGGCAATAATGATCGGACACATCGACCTATCGGCATTGTTTTCCACTACATCGACTCGCGCGCGATACTCGGGGAACACGCTTCCGCTGCCATCAGGCGAGTCGGAGCTGGTTGTATATATCGTGTCGACCAGCGGCCCGTGGACCGAAATCGCAAAAATTCCACTCAGGGTTCTTACTCGCGGCGGGTTTCACCGCGCGAATGTGAAACCGGCGCTGACGCTGACGACGAACGGTCAGCTCGCCTTCGACAACCGCGCGGGAGGTGAACGCGCGCCGTACACTGGAGTCACATTCAACCCCGCGCTCACCACTGCCATGGTGAATGACAACGGATCGTTCGAGCTGCAGTCGAATTTTCTTGCGGTCACGAAACAAACCCAGGCACTTCGATTCGGCAATCAGGGCACCAGCGCACCAATGTTCGACCTGTCCGACTACGTCATGAAAGGAGCAAATGGACCACTCAGCGCATCGCTTGGCCACGTGTCATTTGGCACGGCGAAACATCTCATTAACGGAATCGCGAGCCGCGGCGTAACGGCGGGCCTCACGATAGGGAGGGCGGCGGAGTTGTCGGTCGGAGCACTCAACGGAACCAGCATCGTCGGTTGGGACAACCCGCTCGGACTCGCCCGGAGCACGCATCGTGTTTTCGGAGCCTCGCTAAAGGTCGATGCACTGAAGCGGCGACCTGGCGCGATACTCTTCGACCTCTCGCTTCTCAGCGGTGCACAGCTCCCTCAATCGGGATTTAACGAAGGGCTGGTGAATGACCGCGAGAAAAATCGCGGAGCCTCGTTGCACTTCGGTGGCAAAACGCAAGGAGACAGGCTGACGTTCGATGCCGGCTATACAGTCAGTCGGTTCGAGAATCCGGTCGACCCCACGTTGTCGCAGGGATTGACACTGGTGGCTGTCGAGCCTGCGACCAAAGCAGCAAGATTTGCTGACGTTTCTGTTGCATTGCTCCGGAACACGAGGCTTACGCAGACCATAGGCGCGAGCCTCAGTGCGACACTTCGCCATGAGCGGGTCGATCCGCTTTACCGAAGTCTTGCCGCCGCGGTGCAGGCAAACCTGCTCCAAAACGTGCTTGACCTGACGGGGACACTTGGGCCGCTCGCAGTTCAGGCGTCGCACGCACGCGGGGAGGACAATCTCGACGACATAGCGAGTGTGCTGAAAACGTTCACGCACGTTACCTCGTTCAACGTCGCGCTTCCCGTCGGCTCATTGTTCAGTGCATCGAAGCCGTCGTACCTGTTTCCACAGCTGGCGTGGACGTCGAGCAGGACGCACCAATTCGCAGACGACGTACCGGTCAATGCCGACTTCGCCGAGAGTCACGCTCCAGACCAGGTGAGCGACAATCAGAGCGTCGACGTGCAGTGGACGATACTCAAGTGGCGGGGCGGCTACCGGTACAACACCTCCGCACAGGATAATCGGCAGCCCGGCCGCGAGAAGGCCGACCTCGATAACCTCGCGCACAACGTAGTCGCCGCGTTCTCCCCGAAATCCTGGCTCGACATGGGCGCCAGCTTCGCGTTCGAAGGCGCGAACAACAGAGAAGCGTCGCAGGAAAACACGACGCGGAGAATTGGGGTCAACCTCGACGTACGCGCGATGAAAAACCTGGGACTATCCGGGGTGTTCTCTCGAACGTGGCTGACAGACGATCCTCGCACCAGCGAAAGCTCGAGCGATGACGTGTCTGTGGAACTGTCTCAGAGTTTCCGGTTGCTCCGACGAGTGGCCGACAGACCCGCGGGCCGCCTCTTCCTCCGATATCAGCGGCAATCTGCAGCGACCACGCCCTTTGTGAACTTGATTCGCGGTGATCGCGTACTGGCGCACACCTGGGCCCTCAACAGCGGAGTAAGCCTCAATGCGTTCTGACCGTGTGTTTGTGGGCGCTTGCCTCGCGGCCACCGTCGCACTCGTGCCCTTCGCGGCCGGGTCCCAGATCCGCGTCAACCCAACTGGTGTCAACGTCAACATGAACGGCGCTACTACCGTGTTCCTCACATTCGGCGGACTCGGCGGATTTCGACCCATCGAGGCGGAATGGTGCGGCGAGCTCGTGTCCGCGGCACCGGATGTGGGACTCAAGTGTAATCCGGCCACTCTTTTCGGCCGTCTTCCAATCAGGTTCGACCAGTCGCGATTGAGCGGCGCGAGCGGATTCACCGATATCATGTCGATTCCACCATCTGTCGCGCGCCGGGCGTACCAGGCTGCCGCGGATGGCAGCACATCGAGCTTCTTCTATGTGCGGAGGTTCAGGAATGCCGCCGGGGGGCCCGATCAGTTCGTAGCGGTGACATGCCGGCTCGCAGGCGGTGGGGCGCGCGTGCCGTTCTCCCTTGTAGACGTCACCGTGAAGTTCAATGTTGAGACTCCCGTCCTGTTCATCCGCCCGGGGGAATCTGCCGCACCAGTATCGGCGCGAATTCAGTACAACGGAACGGGCCGGTTGAAGGGACGGTGGGAGGTAGTGTATCCCGGCGAAGAAGTTCCATCGGGGAGAGATCTTCTTACGGAAGCGACTCTGCCGCTCGAGGAACGAGGCACTCAGCGCCGGTACACGGAGCTGTCACGCTTCAACGAGTTCCTGCCACCGACGGGCGAGTACGTCCTCGAGGGACCCGACGTCAGCCGTATTCCGGTGACTACCGAAGGCATGTATCTCCTGCTGCTGCGGATCGAGGCTAGTGACGACAAGGAGGGCGATTCGAATCTTGGCAGTGCCGGCGCAGGCGCAGGCGTTGTGCACGCGGGCGCTGTCGCCGGATTTCCGATGCCGCCTCTCAAGTATGTGGTTGGCGCGGGGTCAAGCAGTCTGTCGGCGAATGTTGCAACTAGCCAGATGCGGCCGCTCTCACCACTGGCCGATGCGGCTATTTCTGCTGGCGTACCTCTGGACCTCAGGTGGACTGAATCAGGTGGCCGTGCAGCGTACTTTCGCATCGAGATGCGAAATGCAGCTGGAGAGGAAGTTCTTTCAGCGATCGTGCTTCGCGGTGCGGGGGCATATCGAGCGCCTTCGTGGCTTCGCGAAAAAACTGGCGGCAGTGCGACCTGGCGGGTTGTTGCGCTCGACCCCAGTGGCCGGCGGTTGACGGAGTTCGAATGGCAGAAACTGACTTTCTCCGCACCAATTGCCAACAATAACGTGCCCTGAGACACTGACATGCTGTTAGTCCGGGGGCGCGGCACCTAACGAATGGGCCAGCCACGCGCGTGCGACCCTCCAGTCCCGCTTCACCGTTGGAGTGGAGAGTCCGAGCGCGATGGCTGTCTCTTCTATGTCGAGCCCGCCAAAGAAGCGACACTCGACAACGGCGGCGCGTCTCGGATCTACGCGGGCCAGCTCATCCAGCGCCTCATGAAGCTCGATCAGCTCGGCTGCCTCCATTGGCGCCGCCTGAAGGGTGTCATCGAGCGTGATTGCCAGGTCGCCGCCACCTCTTTTTTCCGCAGCCCTCCGCCGCGCAGCATCGATGAGTACCTCGCGCATTGCGCGCCCGATGAGAAGCTTGAAGTGCGCGGCGTCGTTTGCACCGACGCTGGAGGGCAGCAGCTTGAGGTACGCTTCGTGTACGAGTGCGGTCGTGCTGAGCGTCGCGTTGCGATCGTTACGGACGCGACGCGCAATTCGGCGAAGCTCATCGTAAGCTATAACGAACAGCTTGTCGATCGCTGCACGATCACCGGCCCGTGCACCGCGAAGCAGGGACTCGGTATCCCCGCTCATCTTGGCGGACGCCTCGGGTCGGCCTGCCCAAGAATATGCGCGACCTCGGGAATCTTCCGGAATTCGTCGAACTCCGGCGCCTCGAACAGGAACCAGAGCCACGGACCCCTCGGCCTTGTATCGCGCAGGAGACGGATTGCGCGCTGTCTCTCTCCCATCACAACCGCCGCAGTGCCGACCCAGTACGCCTCGGTATATGTAGGCGCTGCGGGATCTGCAATTGCGCGAAAGGCATTCTCGAGCTGTTGTCGAGCTTTCGCACTATCGCCGGCAAGCCAGTTTGCGCGTGCGAGAGCAGTCAGGGGGGGAATCGGGTAGACCGAGTCGAGACTCAGGCCGAACTCCGCATCGGCGCGCGCCCCGGAAACCATCCCGAGCTCCGATCGCAGCATTGATCGCGTAGCGAGAGCGTATGGGACTCGCGGAGCAACTTTGATTGCATTGTCGAGCAGTCGCAAACTTTCCTCGAGGCGCCCCTGTCGCTTTGCAATCGCGGCCATCGGCACCAGCGTCATGGCGCGATCAGGTTCGAGATCGAGTGTCCGGCGATATGCAGCCATTGCCTCCGCGTATCGCCCAAGCCCGGTGAGCGCCTGACCGTACTGATGAAACGCTTCCGCATTGTATGGGTCGAGTGCGATCGCATACTGAAATGCTTCAGCAACGCCCGTGTAGCGTTGCGGATCACGATGCAGCAGCATGTACGCGTGCGCAAGCCAGGCTTCTGCGGACGTGGAGTCGAGACGGGTTGCAGTTGCGGCGAGAGCGAGGCCTTCAACTATCGGGTCGCCTGACAAGCCTTTCGTCGGCTTCCAACCCCAGTCGAGCAGGAGCGAGTACGCATAAGATTGCCGCGCGTAAGCAGACGCAAATGTTGTGTCGAGGCGACTTGCACGCCGATAGTGGACTACCGCTGACTCGAGCGCCGGTGGAGTCCTGACGGCAAGAAACCTGTTCGCTCGAAGGAACTCAGCGTACGCTTCCGCATTCGAGGGAAAGCTGCTGCCGATCATTCCCCGTTCGCGCTCCGTCACAGGCTCTCCAAGAGCGTCCATTACGCCGATGACGACGTCGCGCCCCAGCTCACGCAGGCCCGCGCGGTCGAAAGACCGGTTTTCTTTCCACTCGATACGTCCGGTACTCGCATTGACCAGTGATAGTCCCACAGCCGGACCGTTGCCAGCGCGTGAGATTGCGACTCTAAGCAGGTGGAGTCCTGCGCGCGTTGCAGCTGATGTGTCCGAACCTGGACGAACGAGTCGGACTCGGCCTACCCCGATGAGCCGCGCTGCAATCTCGTCAGAGAGTGCTGATGCGAGAGCTGTGGTTTCGGTGTCTGACGAATCACCTGTAACGGGCATCACCGCGAGTTCCGGGCGTGCCGCGTCATCGGCTACATCACTCGTCGATTGCGCGAAGAGGGTGAACAGCATGAACAGTGCGGCGGCAGCAGCGACACTCACTTTGATGAACCGGGCTCGCGACCACTGTCGTGCTGCCTTGTCGAGATCGGCCGCAAGACCAGACGCGTCGGGGTAACGATTGCCCGGATTCTTGTCGAGAGCGCGGACGAGCGGTGCGGTCGCGATCGCCGGAAGCTTTCGGATTTCCGGCGAAAGCGCGACCGGGGCAGGATTCGCAATTGCCGCGAGAACTTCTTCTGCTGTCCCCCCGATAAAGGGAGTTCGCCCGACGAGCATCTCAAAGAGCACGACTCCAAGTGACCACACATCGCTCCGCGTATCAGCAGGCTGGCGGCGCGCGTGTTCGGGGCTCATGTAGAGAATTGTGCCGCGAGTAGTGTGCCCGCCACGGGGTGAGCCGGCGAGCGTCGCGATGCCGAAGTCGAGAAGCTTTACCAGCCCGCCGTTCGTGATGAAAATGTTCTCGGGCTTTACGTCACGATGAACGAGTCCGGCGGCATGTGCAGCAGCGAGGCCTGACGCGACCTGTCGCGCAATGTCATATGCATCGCGCGGCTTAAGGCTCCCGCGCGCCAGTCGCGTTCGCAGGGTCTCGCCCTCGTATCGTGCCATTGCGATGAATCGCCGGCCATCCTGCGTCTCACCTACCTGGTAGATCGTCGCGACGTTGGGGTGATCGAGTGCCGAAGCAGCCTGCGCTTCCGCTATGAGCCGTTCGTGCGCGACGGGATCCAGCGTGGCACGCGCTGGGAGCAGCTTGAGCGCGGCAATGCGGCCGAGTGTGCCGTCGCGGGCGGCGTAGACGATTCCCATTCCGCCGCGGCCGAGCTCCGACATGATCTCGAAGTCGCCGACTTTTTCGCCGGGGGAGAGGCCTGGAGCGTCGACGGCTCCGTGATCGAGCGCGAGGTGAGCGACGCCTTCAATTCCGCCGTCGAGGATCTCGCCCTTGGTCGAGTCCGCGGCGAGCATTCCCCGCACAGTCTCCGCCAGCTCCTTATCGGGACCGGCCGCTTCATTGATAAAGCGCGCGCGCGAGGACGGAAAAATCTCGAGCGCCTCCTCGAAGATTTCCACTGCGTGGTCCCATCGAGCCTGGTCCATCGGGGTCCTGCCTGTCGCCACTGAGTCTCCGATCGGAGGAATACGACCGACGGACAGTGTGGATGAGGCTCGTCAGGCGCAAGCCTCGCGCTACTCGCCATACATCTGGGTGATCAGGCGGCGAAGGGCGGCTGCCTGTTTCGAGGTGAGCTCGCCGAGCCGGTGGCCGAGTCGGGCTTTGCTGATCTTCCGAATCTGGTCGACGGCGATTTCTTTGTCGCGCTTTCCTGCTTTGACCGAAAGACGGGTTCTCCAGTCCGGGTGAAGACTGGTTGTGAGCGGGCATACGGTAACTGTGTCGAGCCGGTCGTTCAGTGCGTCGAGGCTTACGATCACAACGGGGCGCGTCTTTTTCATTTCGGCTAGCTATTCGCTGTTAGCATTTGTTCGCAATCCGAAAGTATTAATCATCGCGGTATCGGTGTGACCGGTAAAGGAAGGATGTTTTTCCAGCTTTACAATCAGTTACAGTTCAGCTAATTATGTATATACATAACTAGTGTTTGCCTGGGATCCGGCAAAAGCCGAGGGCAACCGTCTTAAGCACGGAGTGTCGTTCGCCGAGGCCAGTTCCTGCTTCGAGGATACTCAGGCGGTTGAGTTGGACGACATGAAACACTCGTCTGGCGAGCTGCGGTTGATTCTGATCGGCAGGGCAGCATCGGGCCGCGTGCTGGTTGTCGCATTCACACGCCGGAGGAAGTTTGAAAAAGAAGTCATCAGAATCATCAGTGCACGACAGGCGAGCTCGAAAGAGCGCGCGACTTTTGCCCGACAGCAAGATTGACTTCAGTGACATCCCTGAGCTGCAGGCGGACCAGCTCTCTCGCGCGCCGCGAGTCGGACGCCCGCCGCGCGGCGAGTCGGCAAAGCAGCTGATCGCTCTCCGCGTGGACCCGGAGCTGCTGCGCCAATTGAGGGCGGTTGCGTCTTCGCGGGGCGTCCCCTACCAGACCTTCATCCATCGAATTCTGGAGCGATCCATGGCTCGGATCGATTCGGCAGGGTAAGCCAAGGGCAAAAGGCCTCCTTCTTGCTTCGGTGTTTGTTCGGTATTAGCATTAGCAGTCCGACATGTACACCGAACTCCGAGCCCACACAGCGTTTTCCTTCAGCGACGGCGCCGTCACACCTGAAGCACTGGTCCAGAAGGCAGCAGAGCTTGGCTACCATTCTATAGGTATATCCGACACCGCCGATCTTGGCGGTGTCGTGCGTTTTGTGCTCGAGTGCCGGCGACAGGGATTAAAACCGGTGGTTGGTGTCGAGCTCAATATCGATGGGCGGCCCGCTGCGTTTTATGCGCAGAATGCTGAAGGCATGCGGAACATCGGCGCTCTCGTCACCCGTGCCCGTGTCGGTTCCCTGAAGGGATGGGTAAAGGGGCAGAGCGCCGACAGGCGCGGACGACCGAGAGTGAGATGGAAGGATGTTGCCGAGCGAAGCGCGGGAATTTTTGCGTTGACCGGGCCGACCTCGGGTCCGCTCGGCGCGAAGATCCAGACCTGTGAGTATTCCGCGGCTTCGCGGATTTTATCAGAGTGGAAGGATGTGTTTGGCGAGCGGCTCGCGGTCGAGGTGCAGCTGCATCACACCGGCGGATGCGAGGCGGCGCTCGCGTCGGCGCTGATAGATCTCGCGAAGAAGCAGAATGTGCCGTGGGTGGCGCAGCATGATCCGCGGTACATCGACATGGACAGCCGCCTCGTTCACGATGTCCTGACCGCGCTCAGGTACGACACCACTATAGAGAAGGCGATGCAGCAGGGGCTGCTGCATCCGAGTGGCGAGTGGCGGCTGCTTTCGCCGAAGGAGATGGGCGAGCGGTGGAAGGGTCGGGAAGAGGGGCTCGCCTGCAGTGAAATGATTGCGGCATCGTGCGATTTCGAATTGAGCTGGCTGAGACCCCCCTTGCCTAAGTTCCCGCATCCTGATGGGATGAGCGACATCAGGTTCCTGCGCGAGAAAGCGTATGAGGGCGCGCGGGAGCGGTGGGGTGACAGTCTCACCCAGGCGCAGGAAAACCAGATCGAGCACGAGCTGCGTGTGATCGCACAGCTTGGCTTCGGCGGATTTTTCCTTGTGATGTGGGATGCGATCAGGTTTGCTCGCTCGCGCAACATTCTCTGCCAGGGTCGCGGCAGTGCGGCCAACTCGGCTGTCGCATACTGCCTCGGCGTAACGGCTGTCGATCCCGTCTCGAACGGATTGTTGTTCGAAAGATTTCTCTCGGAGAAGAGAGTCGACGGACAGACAGAAGCGCCAGACATCGATGTCGACATCGAGCACGACCGGCGCGAGGAAGTACTCGACTACATGTACAACCACTACGACCGCGCGCACTCCGCCATCGCGTGTATTGTGCAGACGTATCGTGGCCCGAATGCTATACGAGATGCAATGCGTGCCTTTGGATACAAGATAGAGATGGTGAACGAACTATCGAAGCGGATGCATTATGACGAGCCGAGGGAGGGCGCAGAAAAGGTGCGCGCGGAGTTGGGAGCTAAGTACGGACTAGATGTCAGCGATGGTCGTGGCCGGGCTATGCTTACGGCGATGGCGGCGTTTGAAGGGCTGCCGCGGCTGCGAGCAACACACG
>JAYUWU010000159.1:0-3673 GCA_043753365.1 Gemmatimonadaceae bacterium
TAGTTCAGTTCGCCGAGCTAGAGGACTTTCTCGACACGCCGGTGAAGCGATACTCGTCCGGAATGTACATGCGCCTTGCGTTCGCAGTTGCCTCACACCTCGATCCGGAAATACTCATCATCGACGAGGTACTCGCTGTAGGGGATCTGGGTTTTCAGAAGAAAAGCATGTACAGAGTGGGTCAGGTTGCAAGTGAGGGCCGCACAGTCCTTTTCGTCAGCCACAATCTGCAGGCGGTTCAGCGCCTCTGCCCGACATCGATAATTCTTCATCATGGGCGGCTGATCGACTCCGGGGACACCAGTGCGATGATTACCCGGTACCTGTCGGAATTCTCGATGGACTCCGTATCAGGCAGCTGGATCCCGCTCGGCGACATTCCTCGGCGCCGTGAAGGAGGCGTCTCGTTCGAGTCCATGCGATACGGCAGCAACGACGAAGGCGCTCAGCCGGCGAGCCGCCGTCCGTTCGTCGTCGAGCTCGCCGTGAAATCCGAGTCGAACATGACGGCGCTCAGCGTGGCAGTGATCGTGTACGATCGCTTCGGCACAAAGGTCATCAATGCCGACTCAGCGGCATACGGTGAGGAAGTCTTGCTCACTAAAGGAATGAACCGGATTCGGTTTGAGTTCCCTCGCCTGGGTCTGAGTCCCGGTACTTATTCGCTGGGCGTGTGGATCGCGCGCGGTTCCCGCGACGTTGCCGGGATGGACTTCATCGAAAATGCGTCATGGTTCGACGTCGTCGACCCCGACAGCCCCTTTCTCGGTGGCGCGATAAACGAGGGAACGGTGGCCACCGAATTCAGCATTAGCCAGCAGGGGTGACTCACATGCGGTTCGGGACAACTTCTCCGCCTTTTTTCGGATTCGACGGAAGGGGCGGATCAAGGACGGGTCTGTATGAGAAAAGCCGCGGCGCGCTGTTCAGCGCGTGTACTTCATGAGCATTTCAGGCGGCCGCCGCGGCCGCCTGAAGCAGGAACCCGACCCCGCGCCGGGTTTGCAGCTCGACTGACGCTTTCGACCGCTCGAGTTTCTTGCGCAGGCGCGCGATGTGAGCATCGACGAGGTTGGAACTTGGATCGAAATGCCTGTCCCACACCTTGTGATGCAGCTGGCTGCGCGTGACAACCTGGCCGGCGTGAAGCATAAAATGCTCAAGAAGACGAAGCTCCATCGGTGTGACATCGATTTCGTTGATGCCGCGCGTGACGCGTCGCGTCAGGCGATTGAGCCGCACATCCCCGACTACCACTTCGCCGACGATGGGCGAGCCACTGCCGCGCCGCAAGAGACTTCGCACGAGGGCGCGGAGTTCAGGATTCCCGACCGGGGTTACGATGTATCCGTCCGCGCCAGCATCGAGTCCACGTACGATTGCTTGCGGATCGTCGAGCCCCGTGCACAGCAGCACGGGGGTCGCACGCCCGGACTTCCTGACTGCGTCAAGGATCTCAAACCCGTCGCGGTCGGCAAGATCGAGGTCAAGGACGACTCCGTCGTAGTCGTGCAACAACGAGAACATCCGGGCTTCATCTCCCGTACTGGCAATGTCGATAGCGTATCCGTCTTCCGCGAGAACCCTTTGCATGAGGGCCGCATTTGAGCGGTCGTCTTCGGCGATCAGGATACGAATTGGATGCTCGGAGTGAAGGTTTGTGCTCCTCTGCAAGGACGGATTTGATCTCGAATCGCAACAGCTTGTCGTCGTTTGCTCGAATACTCACGCACAGCTTGAGAGGACTGATCCGGTGCGGCGGAGGATGACAACCTTGGCAATGGTGCGCCGCCGCATGACGCGACTGGTATACAGTGGTACCTTGAACTGGCTTATCGGGACGAGCAGACCATCGCGGACGGCGCCGGTCATTGCTGCCATCATCTCGTCGCCTCCCGCAAAATCCTTCCAGTCACGGTCGTGGTATACGACGATGTCGTAACAGCCTCGTGCGAGAACCGAGTCAAGGGCCTGCCCGTTGGAGGTGGCAGTCCAGTCTACGACGCCGCTCAGAAAGGGATCTGCCCTCCGATAGTATCGGTCGAGATAATAGCTGTGACCGGAAGAGACGATGACAAGAGCCCGCGTCGACTGAGGCAGGTTCCCGTTTATCCAGGTGTAGACCGGATGGTACCAGGTATACCGGTGATACTCCGTTTTATTTCCGTCGATGTGGTACCTGACGTAGTCACCGGAGGACGCGAACGATATTACCGCGAGCGCCAGCGCGAGCCACCGCGAAGCGAGAAGCAAGCCCTTCCGGACCGGGACATTTTCAGTCAGCAGTACGAGGAGAACAGCGGCGGGTGGAACGAGAAGGATGATGAACCGCGGATACAGTCGCGGCTGTGTCAACAGCCAAAGCCCAAAGAATCCTGCAGCGAACCATGCGACCCTTCGGCCAACCGCGACTCGCGAGCGAAAGCCGAATCCGACGCACGCTGCAACGACAAGAGCGAGTGGAAAGTTTACGCTCCCGAACAAGACTCGCCGGGTGGCGGTCGCAATTTCGCCGAGTCCATAGTCACCCCTCAGAGCCTTGGCATAACCCGCTGCGACGATGTCTGCATAGGTCGCCGCATCGCCGCCCAAGCCAATCATCAAAGGCCATACCGGGTTCCCGAACGCCAGAGCGTTCGCGATGTAAAACGGGGATGCAAGAACGATTGCTGCGCAGGCGCCGAGGAGGAAATTCCTCGCCGGCACGCGGGAGCCTTTTACGGATATGAAATACGCTCCGGCGAGCAGGGTCGTCATGAGGCCGGCAGCTACCAGCTGATACCGACTCTGGATTCCCACCCACGCGGCAAATCCGAGGATGAGCCATTCATGTTTCGATAACCGCTGAAGTCGAAGGAGCAGCGCGGATATGGTCCACATGACAAGAAACGAATACGCATCGAGCCCGGGTTCGGAAAATGTCCGAACGAGAAACGGGTGAGCAAACAGCGCCGCGATCGCGGCGACAGCCAGCGTCTCCTGCTTTCCAGCGGCGAGCCGTCTCAGTCCCGAGTAGATGACGACCGCGAGGATTACACTCAGCACCTGGGATGCTTCGGGAATCCCGACAAGCTCAAAGGGGAGATAATTGAACGTCCATCCGAATGGCAGCGCATAGTGGAAATCAGCGACAGGCACCCAGCGCCCTTCTTTTGCGATCTGCGCGACATGCGCCAGGTGATAGCGCATCGCGTCTGCGTTGCGGGGGGGAGCCGTCGCCGACAACCACAGCGCCAGCGCGGTGATGGCTGTTGCGACGGCGACCGATGGAGGCAATTGGCGCGGTCGAATGGGAGCTGCGATAGACCGCACTGCGTTCACCACAGCGAAACGTCGCGCAACCGTGAGCGCGACGAGGCCCATCGCTACAATGCCAGCGCCGGACCGCGCGAACCCCGCCGCGCTGCTGATCGCGATCAGGAATGCGCTCAACGAGCTCCCAATAAGCACGTAGGCCGCAACGTCTATGGGCTCCACCCGGTCGCCGGGCTGGTGAAAGAGCGATCCCGTTGCCAGCCACCCGCAGAACAGTATGGACGAGGCGACGGTTGCCAAGAGACCGGCTAACAGGCTATGCATTGCGATATCAAATTACCGCGGAAGGAATGCGTTGTTGGAACCAATCACCGGGTCGCTCTTGTCGACAACGATTTTAAAAAGAAGGCCCTGATTT
>JAYUWU010000160.1:0-9669 GCA_043753365.1 Gemmatimonadaceae bacterium
TTCGACGATGCGTACACATTCAAGTTCTCGCCGCGTGAGGGAACTCCTGCTACGCGTTTTCCAGATTGCGAAACGATCTCCGGGGAAGTCGCAAGCGACAGGCTGGCCAGGTTGATCGAGACAGTTCGTGCCGGCACACGGGAGCGAAATCTCGGAGCCCTGGGACAGCGGCGTGAAGTTCTCGTCGAGAAAGAGGCGCGTCGTGGCGGCCTCCTCCAGACGCGCACGCGTGACTTCAAGACAGTGATAATTCCGGGCGATGTATCGATGATCGGCCGCTACTTCACCGTCGAGCTTACGGGCACGACAGGCTCCACCTTTACCGGTTCGATCGTTCGCGACCGGGGGCAGCTTCCCATGGCAGCGGTCGCGGCAATACCTGTGAGCAGCTAGCGGCGGACGGGTTACTGCCGGCTTGAAATGGTGAGGGCTTAGGGGAAGCTGGCACGTAGGGTCAAGGCGAACTCACCAGGCCGCGTGCCACTCATTGCAACAGCATATCTCTGTTTTGCCGCAGCGCTGATCGCCGCCTTTGCGGGACTTCCATGGCTGGCCGTCGCGGTGGGGTTTCCTGCACTTGTGTGGGGCGGAATCACCCGGAACGGCCGCACGACCGGCCTGGCGATGACCCTGCTTGCTGGCGCACTTATCGGTGCCACGACCCCCGAGACCGGCAAGTGGCAGCGTTACGGATCAGCAATCGAGACAGCGTCCGACTCCGGTATCCTCGAAACAACGCGCACCAACGCGGCCAATTCGATAGACAGAATCTTCCGCGACGATGCCCCGATGGCGCGCGCACTCCTAATCGCCGACCAGCATCGCATTGCTCCCGAGATGAAAGACAGGTACTCGAGAGCCGGAATGGTGCACATGCTTTCGATCTCCGGGCTCCATGTGGCGATAATCGCCGGATCAGTCATGCTTCTGCTCCAGGCAGCACGTCTCCCGCGCGGCCTGGCGTCGCTGCTCGCGGTCGTCATTACCGGCGTTTACGTTGCGATGATCGGAGCCCAGCCGCCTGCCGTTCGATCAGCTGTCATGCTCGCGGCAGTCGCTGCATCGAAGGCAACTCAGCGACCTACATCGCTCTGGGCCGGACTCGCACTTGGCGCATTTGTGCCGCTCGTTCAGCCGCGGACTGTGCTCGACCTGGGGTATCAGCTGAGCGTAGTTGGAATCGCCGGATTGATTGCAAGCGGCTCGCTCAACAGGCGCCTGTTGCGAAAGCGGGTGTCCGGCTGGACACAGCACGTGAGCAGGGAGCTGCTCACTTCGGTCGTGGCAACGATCATCACCGCGCCGATCATCGCGTGGTACTTCGGCCGTTTGAGTCTGATTGCACCGCTCGCAAATCTCGCGGCGGGACCCGTTGTATCAGTTCTTCAGCCACTGCTGTTTCTGACGCTCCTGCTTGCCGGCTTCGATTCGGTCGCGCGGTTTCTCGCAGACGCTGCGCATCCGCTGCTTGCGACGTTCGACCTGATTGCGACGGCGGCAGCCAGTGTGCCCGGATCGTCTGTAGCAATCGTCCCTTCTCTCGTGACTGTGGTCGCGGGCGCGGGCGCAGTGGTCGCTCTCACTGTTGCAACGGCGAGCACATATCCTTTGCGGCCGCTCATCGTCGCGGCATCGCTTCTGTGCCTGATTGCGATCTCTCCAGCGATTCCGATCCCGTACCGGGGCGGTGTGGAGATGCACGTGCTCGATGTCGGACAGGGCGATGCCATTCTCATCCGAACCGACCGCGGCCGCTGGATCGTCTTCGACGCCGGCAGGATATGGAGGACGGGGGACGCCGGGCGCAGCACAATCATCCCGTACGTGAAGAGTCGTGGTGGTGAGGTGCGTGCGTTCGTGCTCTCACACGCTCACTCCGACCATCTCGGTGGTGCCGTTTCCGTCATGAAAGGTCTCGAGCCACGCGAATTCTGGGATTCTGCATTTCCGCAGGGCAGCGCGGCGTACGCACAGACATTGCGCGCGGCGATGGACGAAGGAATCGAGTGGAATCGCGTTCAGGCGGGCGGCATCATGTCGGTCGATGGAGTTCGGGTTCATTTCCTGGCGCCAGATTCAGTGTGGACTGCCTCGCTCACCGATCCGAACGAAGCGAGCACGATCGCACTCGTCGAGTTCGGGTCTGCACGTTTTCTTTTGACCGGAGATGCCGAGGAAGCTGAGGAGGGCTGGCTTCTCGATCATGCGAGGGGCGAGCTCAAGGCCGACGTACTAAAGGTCGCGCACCATGGGAGCTCGACGTCGAGCACGGATCGGTTTCTTTCTGCAGTGAGTCCCACGCTGGCGGTCATATCGGTCGGAGCCGATAATCTCTATGGGCACCCGAGTGCCGATGTGTTGGCGGGCTTGAGCCGGGTCGGTGCGCGGACGCTGCGCACGGATGAATCCGGCACTATCGTGATCCGTACAGATGGCAGGCGAATTACAGCCACGGCTTCCGGAGTTGCGTGGGATATTTCACGAAGATAGGAATCGGACTGGTCGGCAAACATCTCGAGCTTCCGCGCGCCCTTTCGTCGCAGTGGCCGGAATTCGAGGAGTTGCGATTTCGCCGGGGCGGACTTCCGTTGAGAATCGGCGGATGGCTGCTCGGTCAGGCAGGCGTCTCAGCAATCACCCTTGGCCGAACGATCTTCCTTGCGCCGACCACGCGGCTTGACCCCGAGCTGCTGCTTCACGAATTCCGGCATGTCCAACAGTTCAGGGAGCGCAAAACTTTCCCCGTCCGTTACATTTGGGAGAGTCTGCGGCGCGGATATTACGCCAACCGCTACGAGGCAGACGCGCGCACGTATGCGGCCAGCCGCCTTGCGCGATCTGCTGCCCCCGGTTCCAACGAGGATGTATAACGTGGTGAAGCATACGGCTACCTCCGTCGTCACGATCGAGCGCTACATCATCGAGCAGGAGAGGATGCACCCGGACGCCACTGGCGAATTGTCCGGGTTGCTTTACGATCTCGCTCTCGCTGCCAAGATGATCGCGAACAAGGTTCGCAGCGCAGGTCTTGCCGACATACTCGGCTCCGCCGAGAACATGAACGTGCAGGGTGAGACACAGCAGAAGCTCGACGTCATCGCCAACGAAATAATCGTCAAGGCGGTCGATCACGGCGGACGCCTGTGCGCGCTCGCGTCGGAAGAGGAGCCGGGAATCATTCAGATCCCCGACAACTTCAAGTGCGGCAAGTACTGCCTGTTGTTCGATCCACTCGACGGATCGTCTAACATCGACGTCAATGTTCCCGTAGGAACGATCTTCTCAGTTGTCAGGAAGATTACGCGGGGATCACGAGGCGAGATGGAGGATATGCTTCAGCCCGGCAGGCGGCAGGTCGCCGCTGGCTACGTGATCTACGGGTCGAGCACGATGCTGGTCTACACGACAGGGCAGGGTGCGCACGGGTTCACTCTCGATCCGCAGATCGGCGAATTTCTGCTGTCGCACCCGAATATCGTGATCCCGCACACGGGCCGGTATCTCTCGGTTAACGATTCGTACGAAGCCCTCTGGTCAGACGACGTGCGCGGCCTCATGCGCCGGTACCGCGGTCTCGACGGTGAGCGCTCAGCCATGAACGTTCGCTATGTGGGCTCGCTCGTCGCTGATTTTCACCGCAATCTGCTTGGCGGCGGCATCTTCGCGTATCCGCCAAACAAGAAGCGTCCCGACGGCAAGCTCAGGCTTCTATACGAGGCCAATCCGCTCGCATTCATCGTTGAGCAGGCTGGAGGTGCGGCGACGAATGGAGACATGCGGATTCTCGACATCGATCCAACCGATCTGCACCAGCGTACGCCGCTGTACATCGGCAGCAAAGGCGATGTGGACATTGCGACGTCGATGCTCACGCGCCCGGATGCAGAAGAGATGCCGCTAGCGGCCCGATGAGCTCGCGCGGCGGCGACTCCGCAAGCAAGCTGTCGCCGTCGGGAATTCCGCTCAAGGTCGCGTACGGTCCGCCTGACGCGCCGATCGACTACGAGCGCGACCTCAATGATCCCGGTCAGTGGCCCTATACGCGTGGAGTGCAGCCGACGATGTATCGCGGCCGCCTCTGGACGATGAGGCAGTACGCCGGCTTCGGCACCGCTCGTGAGACGAACGAGCGATTCAAGCACCTGCTCGATGCGGGACAGACGGGCCTGTCGGTTGCCTTCGATCTCCCGACGCAGATGGGACTCGATTCCGATTCGCCGCGCTCGAGTGGAGAGGTCGGAAGAGCCGGGGTGGCGATCGACAGCGTAGAGGACATGCACCAGCTCCTCGCCCATCTTCCGCTGGAAACAGTCTCAACGTCGATGACTATCAATGCGACAGCGGCGACGCTGCTCGCCATGTACATCGTCGTCGCAGAAGAGCGCGGCATTCCGCGAAAAGCGCTCAGCGGTACGATCCAGAACGACATCCTGAAGGAGTACATCGCTCGCGGTACGTACATCTACCCGCCCGAGCCAAGCCTGCGACTCGTCGCTGAGGTTTTCAGGTTCTGTGCGGGGGAGGTCCCGAGCTGGAATCCGATTTCGATTTCGGGCTATCACATCCGCGAGGCGGGTGCGACCGCTGTTCAGGAACTGGCGTTCACCCTCGCAAATACGATGGAGTACGTGAAGCGCGCAGTAGCTGCAGGACTTCCTGTCGATTCGTTCGCGCCACGCCTGTCGTTCTTTTTCGCTGCGCACAACGACCTGTTCGAGGAAGTAGCGAAGTTTCGCGCGGCGCGCAGGATGTACGCGCGCCTGATGCGAGATCGCTTCGGCGCGTCGGATGGGAGCTGCAGGTTCAGGTTTCACACGCAGACAGGCGGTGTCACACTCACCGCGCAGCAACCGCTCAACAATGTCGTGCGTGTTGCAGTTCAGGCGCTTGCGGCAACTCTCGGCGGAACCCAGTCGCTTCACACCAACGGGTACGACGAAGCACTGGCGCTTCCCACAGAGGAGGCGGCAACTCTTGCTCTTCGAACGCAGCAGATCATCGGCTACGAATCAGGAATCGACGGTACGGCGGACCCGCTCGCTGGCAGTTACTACGTCGAGAATCTCACTAACGAGATGGAACGACGTGCAATGGCACTCATCGAGAAATCTGATGCTCTGGGTGGATCCGAAGCCGCGATCGCTGCGGGCTTTTTCCAGGAGGAGATCGCTGCCAGTGCATACGAACACCAACTGCGTGTGGAGAGTGGCGCGATCACTGTAGTCGGCGTCAACAGCTTTACCGACTCGAGTGAGCCGATAAGTATTCCGGCGCCGGATTATTCGTCTCTGGAGTCCGGTCAGGTAAAGTCGGTTGTGCGAATGAGGGCGGCCCGCGATTCGAGCCGCGCGTTGTCTGCTCTGTCTGCCCTGTCCGGATCTGCTGCGGACCTGATGATAGGTTCAGGTGACTCTGACATCATGCCTCTGATTGTTGAGGCAGTGAGATCGCGATGTACCGTCGGCGAAATTTCCGGCGCGCTCGCGGGCGAGTGGGGATACTACCAGGCAGGCTCGCCCTGACTGCACGGGGCGGTTCAGAAGAATCGGTCCTGTGGGACCGATACGCTGTTGACTGGATCGCGAACGAGCCACAGAGGCTTTGGCGAAGACATAGCGACGCGGTCAACACCGCGCTGCTTGCGCGCTGGCTCCCGGCCGGGATTGGTCGAGTGCTCAAGACCGATCTTTTCGACGAGGCGGTGTCAGAGGGAGTCTATCCCGCGCTCGCACTGCGCTCGGACTCATTCCTCGGTCTCGACGTCTCATTCGCCGTGCTCGCCGGCGTCCGGAACAGATATCCTGGTCTCGTCACGTCCGCGGCCGATGTGCGGAGGCTGCCACTCCGAAGTGACTCGTTCGGCGCGGTCGTATCACTGTCCACGCTGGATCACTTCGACTCGGACCAGGACATTCCCGCCGCCCTGAGCGAATTGTTCCGGGTGCTTCGCCCGGGCGGCGTGCTGGTACTGACACTCGATAACCTGGCAAATCCCGTAATAAGAATCCGCAACGCCCTTCCGTTCGGCCTGACCAACGGATCAGGCCTGTTGCCCTATCCCGTGGGCAAGACATACGGTCCCGCGAAGGCCGACGCACTCGTGAGGGCTGCCGGATTTCAGGTACTGGAGACAACGGCAATCATGCACGCTCCCAGAGTAGTGGCCATCCCGATAATGGAGAGACTTGGGGGCCATGCAGGCGGGCGGCGTGCCCTCATGTTATCCCGCGCGGCAATGGCGTTTGAGCGACTCGAAGCCGTTGGCACGCGATACCTCACCGGCCACTTCGTGGCAATCAGGGCACTCAAGCCGGTTGTCTGGCGGGAATTTCCCCACGCGCAAGTCCGCCGCGGTTGAGTCCAGCCCATGAAAACCGTAACTTTCAAGGCTGAAGTGCCTTCCGCCTTTCCCCGCAAAAAAACGAATGCCGCTGTACGAGTTCCGGTGCCCCGAGGGGCACGACTTTGAAAAATTCTACAGGTCCATCGGTTCCTCCAAATCGGAGGAGAAGTGTCCCGAATGTGGCGGCGACGCCGCGCGCCTGATGTCGACTGCAGGTCTCGTATTCAAGGGATCCGGATTCTACATCACGGATTACGGGAAGGACGGAAAGAAAGCCGAACGGGATGCGGCGACCGCGCAATCGACAGCAAAGGCGGAGAAGGCAGAGAAGGCGGCAAAGGCCGAGTCCGGCACCAGCGATTCGAAGCCGGGCGACGCGGTGACAAAGTCCGCGGACTCTTCGGCCGCACCTGCAGCAACGCCAGCGCCAAAGCCTGCTGACGCGGCGAAGCCAGCGGCGACTCCCGCCGCGAAGCCAGCGCCGGCAAAGAATACGAAGTGACCGCATCCGAAAGAATTCGCGCCGAGCTGATCACCGCTGCGCGGGAGCTCGGCGCCGATGAGTCGGTCGACCCGATAATCGAGCGGCCGCGTGAGACCTCACTTGGTGACTGGACGACCAATCTCGCAATGACGCTCGCGCGACCGTTGCGGAAGAAGCCGGCCGAGATCGCGGGGCTTTTGCGAGACCGGATGCGTCTCGGTGATGCGGGCGTGCAGAGAGTCGAGATCGCCGGGCCGGGATTCATGAATTTCTGGCTCGACCCCGCGGTAATCGCTGAAGCGGTCAGAGACGTGATCTCCGAGAATGAAAATTTCGGGAAAACCAGCGCGGGCAATAATCAGCCGGTCAACATTGAATTCGTATCCGCGAACCCGACGGGTCCCCTTCACGTCGGGCACGGCAGGCAGGCTGCGCTGGGAGACGCAATCTCGACACTGCTCGAGTGGACGGGATGGAATGTGTCGCGCGAGTTCTACTACAACGATGCCGGCGTGCAGATAGAAAACCTGGCGGCGAGTGTACGCGCATGGATCGATTCCGCCGATGCTGCGCCGCAGATTCCCGAAGGCGGGTACCATGGCGAGTACATCCGTGAAATCGCGGAACGCTACCGGAGCGAACAGGGCAGCAACGCACCGCACGACATCGACGCAATTCGCCACTATGCCGTTGCAGCGCTGCGCGCCGAGCAGGACCTGGATCTTCAGGCCTTCGGTGTAGAGTTCGACAAATACTTTCTCGAGTCGTCGCTCTATTCGGATGGAAAGGTCGAGGAGACTGTCGCCTCGCTCACCGAAGCCGGCATGACCTACGAATCAGATGATGCACTTTGGCTTCGCACGAGCCAGTTCGGCGATGACAAGGATCGCGTCATGCGTAAGCGTGATGGCACGTACACCTACTTCGTACCTGACGTCGCGTATCACGTATCCAAGTGGCAGCGCGGATTCCGGCGCGCCATCGACGTTCAGGGCGCGGACCATCACAGCACGACTACACGCGTTCGCGCTGGCCTTCAGGCCCTCAACATGGGAATCGAGAAGGGCTACCCGGAATACGTCCTTCACCAGATGGTCACGGTGATGAAAGGGGGCGAAGAGATGAAAATCTCCAAGCGCGCAGGAAGCTACGTCACAGTTCGTGACCTCATCAACGAAGTGGGTCGCGATGCTGTCAGGTTTTTCTTCCTCATGCGCAAGAGCGATTCGCAGCTGGTCTTTGACATCGACGTCGCTCTCAAGCAGTCGGAGGAGAATCCCGTCTACTACGTGCAAATGGCGCACGCACGGATGTGCGGGATATTCAGGGTTGGTGAGATCGACCGGGAGGCTTTCACGGCAGATAGTGTCGACCTGTCGGTGCTGACGCAGCCGGAAGAGCTCGAGTTGATCAAGTCACTCGCTGATTTCCCACGGGTGGTTCTTGGCGCCGCCGAGAGTCTCGAGCCGCACCGCCTGACGACGTATCTGAGCGAAACAGCAAGACTCGCACACCTTTGGTATCACAAGCATCACGTCCTCGGCGAGCCGGATGAAATTCTGCGCGCGCGACTCGCACTTGCCCGTGCCAGCCAGATCGTGATCCGCAATTCGCTTGGCATTCTCGGGATCAGCGCACCCGAGCGGATGTAAGTCTCAGCATCAACCAACTTCAAACCAACAATAATGTCAGTACTGGTTGTCGGATCTGTGGCCCTCGATTCAGTCGAAACGCCTTTTGGAAAAGCCGATGACGTGCTCGGTGGATCCGCAACGTTCTTCAGCGCCGCAGCGAGTATCTTCACGCCGGTGCAACTCGTTGGTGTCGTCGGAAGTGACTATCCCGTCGAGAAGCTGGAGCCACTCGCTGCGAGAGGTGTCGACCTTGCCGGACTCGAGCACGCTGATGGGCCCTCGTTCCGTTGGCGGGGACGTTACAGTCACGACCTGAATTCAGCTGAGACGCTCGAGACACATCTTGGCGTCTTCTCAAGGTTCAGCCCCAAGATTCCGGATCAGTTCAGGAACGCTCCATTCGTTTTTCTGGGCAATATCGATCCGCGCTTGCAGCTCGATGTGCTCAGTCAGGTCGACAAGCCGAAGCTCGTCGCCTGCGACACGATGAATTTCTGGATCCAGAGCAGGAGGCCGGACCTCGTCGCTCTGCTGTCACATGTCAATCTCGTGACGCTGAACGATGGTGAGGCACGTCAGCTGACCGAGAAGGCAAACCTTGTTCAGGCCGCGAAGTGGATCATGGACCATGGCCCCGAGCACGTCATCATCAAGAAAGGCGAGCACGGTGCGTTCATGTTCAATCGCGAAAGCGTTTTCTTCGCTCCTGCATATCCGCTCGAAAACGTGTTCGACCCGACAGGTGCTGGCGATTCGTTTGCAGGCGGGTTCATTGGCTATCTGGCGCGCACTGGCGACCTGAGCGAAACAAATATGCGCCGCGCGATGATGTACGGTTCGGCGATGGGGTCATTTGCGGTGGAGAAGTTTTCGATCGAGCGCCTGATGACACTTACGCGTGAGGAGCTTTCATCGCGGATCGGCGAGCTCAAGCGACTCGTGGCATTCGAGGAGGAACTCCCCGCGTGAGCGAGCAAGCGCTCCACTACAGGAGTGCGGGAGTTGACCTGGGCGCATCCGATGACGCCAAATCGCGCATCGGCAAGCTCGTCGCATCGACATTTACGAGCGGGACGGTCGGCGCATTTGGCGGATTCGGCGGGATGTTTCGCATGCCGTCAGGGATGCGATCACCCGTCCTGGTGTCGAGCGCTGATGGGGTTGGGACCAAGATCAAGATCGCGATCGAGAGTGGTCGCAACGACACC
>JAYUWU010000161.1:0-3667 GCA_043753365.1 Gemmatimonadaceae bacterium
CGCCCCTGCGTAGTTACCCAAAAAGAGGAGACGCCGAATATCCGCACCGGCGCCAACACTCGAGAGAGCACTCACAAAACTCAGCAGTTCCTCACCCCACTCCCGCCAACGCTTTTCCCGTAGTTGATCTGGACCGCTACGGCCCGATCACTCTTTGAATTCGAGGACAGGCTCCCGCAGCTGGCAGTGCTCGCCACAACCGAGGTGGTACCGGTTGCGCGCGAACCAGCGGTAAATCTTTTCGGCGATCGGGCGAACGAACGGGATCGAGAATATCCACGAGAGCAGCTTCCCCTTCGGCATGATGTCGAGAATCTGTTCCAGCGCCGCCGCGCCCTGCCAGGTTCGCCCAGTCCGCGTCTCGATAACCTGGACCGATTCGAGATACGCACGCGACGGAATCCACGGAAAGCGCGCGTGCAGTCCAGGGGTCTGCGACGGCAGGATCTCGAGCACATTGCTGCTGTCCCACCTCGTCAGCATGTGAACGAGACGCTTGCACACGTTGCAGAATCCATCGTAGACCACGGTGTACGGCCGACCCGGAGCGCCTGCTGTTGGCGCATCCTCTGGAGCATTCTGTCCCGCTATAGTGAAACGGGCAACTGGAACGGTCACCTCAAACCCCCGCGTCGACCGGAGCGTTGTCACTCACAGCAGTCACTGTTGTCTTCAACGTTGGCGAATGCGAAAGGGTCGCGTGGATCGCGCACAGCTCGGCGACGCGACATGCTGCGTTCTGCCGCTGAGGTGGAAGTGACGGCCAGTCGATCTTCATTTCGATGTTACCGAGCCGGTGCGGATCTTCGACGAAATCCCACCGCACCTCGACCGCGATATCGTCGGGACTCAGCTTCGCGTTGCTCGCCCACGACGCGAGGACGGAATACGTGCAGAACGCGAGGCCGCTCGCGAGCATGTGAAATGGCGAATAAAGCTGGTCGGCAGACGCTGCCTCGATCGTCATCGGACCGGGAATCGGCTCCAGCCTGATGGCATCCTCAGCGATCAGTGAGATCTTCATGCTCGCTATGACTAGCGAGAATCGTTCCGGGAAGCAGGTTGCTGTTGCGTCAGGCAGTGCAGGGTGCCGAATCCCCAAACCAGGTCAACCGCATGAATACCAACGACTTGCCGGCCCGGGAACTCACCGGCGATTATCTCGAGTGCCACCCGGTCGCTCGGGTCGTTGAACGTCGGCACGATTACGATCCCGTTGGCTATGTAGAAATTCGCGTAACTCGCCGGCAGGCGCTGCCCGTCCATCACAAGGGGACGGGGGTAGGGTAGCTTCACAACGCGCTGCCCGGCTGCCTCGAGTCTCCTGAGATTATCGAGCGACTGTGCGTGATTGCCGTCGGCGGAGTCAGCCTCGAAGGCGAGAATCACGACCCCCGGGGCCGAGTATCGTGCGATATCGTCGATGTGCCCATGAGTGTCGTCGCCAACGCAGCCTTCACCCAACCATATGGTATTGGTGATGCCGAGGTGTTCGCGAAAGGCAGCTTCATAATCGGCGCGGCCCATGCCCGGGTTGCGGACCTGGATATCGCTCAACAGCCACTCCTCGGTGACGAGCAGCGATCCTGCGCCATCGGTCTCGATGCCCCCGCCTTCGAGCACGAAGCGCGAGCCGTCGGAACGCAACGGCGCAACCCGAGGCAATCCGGTGATCAGCTCGACGGCGTGGCCAACCTTCTCGTCGCGGGAATAGTTGTCGTACTTCGCCCACCCGTTGAACTGCCAGTTCATCAGCTCGACGTCGCCCCCTCCGTTCCAGACGAATGTCGGCGCTGAGTCGCGCAGCCATACGCGATCGTTCGGAGCTATGTGAAGTCGGTATCCACCCGGAGGGATGCCGTGTGAGTCCAGGGCCTGCCGTGCAGAAGCAAGAACGTTCTCGTCATGACAGAGAATTTCGACCCGCTCGTGTGAATGAAGGGCACGGACGATTTCCGCATACACCCAGGGAATGGCCCCGAGCTTCCCCGGCCAGTCGGGCTCATGGTGCGGCCACGCAATCCACGTCGCATCATGCCGCTCCCACTCGGCCGGAAACGTTAGACCCGCACTTGTCCGATGCGTCTCTGCGTGCTGAATCTCTGCGCCCTCTATGTGATGCGCTGTGTCCTCTTGTTCAGAGGTATCGGTTAAGTATGGCGCCGTAAGCGTCGATCCTTCGATCGCGGAGGAATGGCCAGTTGCGCCTGGTCTCCTCGATGAGGTTTCTGTCGCAATCGACTACGAGCACCTCGGGGCTCGTCCCGGCTTCGGCGAGCTTGCGGCCGAACGGATCCGACACGAATGAATGCCCAAAAAACTCGATGCCGTCGGTGCCTTCTTCATCCTCGTGCCCGACACGGTTTGGTGAGGCGACGAACACGCCATTGGCAATCGCGTGAGCCCGCTGAGCTGTCTGCCACGCATCAAGCTGCGACGCTCCGTACTCGTCCTTCTCAGCCGGATGCCAGCCGATTGCCGTTGGGTAGAAGAGGATCTCGGCGCCAAGCAATGCGGTTATTCGCGCCGCCTCCGGATACCACTGGTCCCAGCATATTAGAACGCCGATTTTTGCGTATTTGGTATTCCACACGCGGAACCCGCTTTCGCCCCGATGCTCTCCCGTGTCCGAGACGTTCGATTCACCGGGAGTGAAATAGTACTTCTCGTAGAAGAGCGGGTCATCGGGGATGTGCATTTTTCTGTAGACCCCGAGCAGCTTGCCGTCAGCGTCGACGATCGCCGCGGAGTTGCGGTAGACGCCTGCGGCCTGCTTCTCGAAGACAGGCACGATCATTACAACGTCGAGCTCCTGCGCGAGCTTCTGCATGTGCTCGACCACGGGCCCGGATATCGGCTCGGCAATGTCGAAGCGTTCGGGCTTCTGTGCTTTACAGAAGTACGGCGCGTTGAATAACTCCTGAAGGCAGATGATCTGCGCGCCCCGCCCCGCCGCGTCACGGACCCGCTCCGACGCGCGCTTGACGTTTGCGGTGGAGTCGGAAGTCACCGCTTCCTGGATCAGTCCGACCTTTACGGTTGTATTCATAGTTATCCGAAAGCTGATACGTTTATCGTGGCACAGGAAGTGGGTTGAGCCTGCACGAGAATCCGATCTCCCCGAGAGCTATGACTGACGAAGGCAATACGACTCCGCCGCCTCAGGCCGAGATGATGAAGACATCGGGAGGCACTCCGCTGCCTACCGGTGTCGACAGGCGCGGAACCCGCCGAAGCCATCGCACGCATAGCGTTTTTCGGGCCATCAAGGCGCAGCACTCAGGTGAGCAGACGAGGATGCAGGTTGCAGCATCCTGGCTGACGAATCTCGCGAGCTCGACCGGGTTTTTCGTATTCCACGTTCTGGCGTTCGCGGGCTGGCTCCTCTGGAATTCCCCGTTTTTCGGCCTGCCTCAGTTCGATCCGTTTCCGTTCGGGCTGCTGACGATGATCGTCTCGCTCGAGGCGATTTTTCTCTCCATCTTCGTGCTCATGTCGCAGGGTCGTGAGTCACGCATTGGCGAGCTTCGTGAAGAGCTGACTCTCCAGGTAAACCTGCGGATCGAGGAGGAGGTCACGAAAACCCTCCACCTCGTCGCCGGTCTCTACACTCGAATGGGTCACACGCTCGGCAACGACCCTGATCTCAAAGAGATGCTCAAGCCCC
>JAYUWU010000162.1:0-9640 GCA_043753365.1 Gemmatimonadaceae bacterium
TGGAACGCTCGTAACGAAATACAGCTTTTGCCCGTCGCGGCTCCACGCGATGTTTCCTGCCCGAGCAGGCATTCGCACGACGACGCGCGACTCGCCGCCCGATGACGGCACGACTTTCAGTAGCTGCCGGTCCCTCCCATCTACATATGCGAGCGTCTGCCCGTCAGGAGAGACGCGTACGAACCCGTTAACGGCGTCCGCGGATATTCGGCGCGGCTCGCCGATCGCTCGCGCCGTACGCGCGTCGAACGACACCTCCATGCCGTAATAGTTCAAGTCGCCGGATAGCGCTGGCCGGTTAGAGAGAAAGTAGATTTTGTCTCCCGTCGGCGACCATTCCGGATTCGCGTCCCACCGCCCGGCCGGCGTCAGACGCTGCACTTCACCGCTGCCAACAGCGCTCACCGCCAGGCTCGCTTTACCAGGCGAGTCCATGATCGAGAAGGCCACCCACCGTCCATCGGGCGAGAGTGCCGCGGTGCCGGCGGCGTTCGTGCTAGCGCTCGAGAACAGTTGCGCGCGCGCAACTGTTCCGTTCGTTGGTGGGACCAGTGCCGGTGCGCAACTGGCGGCGGCGAGAGCGAGCGTCGACATGCTCGCGCGTAGAAAGCGAGTGTGACCCATCGAACCTCCCATTGAGCCGCTCGACGAACGACGAGGACCCGCGCGTGCGATTTTCGCTGCGAACGGCCAAGCGGCACTGCCGTCCACGAAACCCGCACATTAGTAAATACTGGATCAGGCCGGCTCGATCAGCAAGTACCAGCCGGACGCGGTTTCGAGAAATGACCGCCTGCCTTCAAGTCAGTTCTCATCCTCAATCCATAGGTGCTCCACAGACCACAGGGGATTGGCCCGGAATGGAGTGCTCAGGCCCTTCACCCTTCGATGTACGACGTACGTCTCCACACTCAACACGAGGGAAGTGAATGGCACATCTTCGACAAACTCCGACATCAAGCCGCGGAAAATCTTGTCCATCTCATCAGGGTTTCGCGTTTTCTGCGCTGCTGCGAGGAGCTGGGTAACGCGCTCGTTGCGGTAGCCAAGTTGAGAGCCCTCACCGAAAAAGCGAACGAGCTCGGGGATTTCCGACCAGAGCAGGCCAAGCGCCGCGTCAAAATCCCCAGATCGCAGCCGTTCGCCTGAGGCTCGGCCTTCAATTACCGTGATGTCCATCCGTATGCCCACCTGCCGCAACTGAGCCTGAACGTAAATCGCTGCCGCTTGCCATTCGGAACCGACCATCAGCGAAAACCGGAACTGGCTGCCCTCTCGCTCGCGATATCCATCGCCATCGAGGTCTCGCCAGCCAGCATGATCGAGCAGCCCACCCGCCAATTCACGGTCGTGATGCAGCGCTTTGGGTAGCGCTCCCTGCCAGTACTGCCGCTCCGTATAGACCACATCGATGACAGGCAGGTTTTCCCACATATTGAGCACTTGGAGGAGCTCGCGCCGATTGACCGCAAGCGTCAACGCGCGGCGCACGCGCGGGTCCGCGAAGAGGGGGTTCCGCTGATTCCAGAAAATGACCTGCAGAGCCAGGATGTCATCCCAAACCTCGTAATACACGCGAAAACGGTGGTCGGCCTTGATCGCAATCACGTCGGACTTTCGGAAGCGGCTCACTGCATCCACGTTGCCGCTCAAAAGGTCCGTCACCGCTGGGGGACCGAATTTCAGGATTACTCGATCGATCTTCGGTTTCCCAAACACGTAGTCAGGGTTCGCCTCAAACTCCATGAAAGTCCGGGGGACGTGCCTGACGTAGCGGTACGGGCCATTTCCCACCGGGCGTGTCCAGAACTCCCAGCTGCTGAATTTGGATGGATCGAGAGTTTTCAGTAGATGCTTGGGGAAATAGTAGGTAAACATTTCCGGAGACGTCGGGGAAAAGCCACTGCTGTACGTGATGACGAACGTGCTGTCGTCGGGGACAGTTGTGGAATAAGACCCGGGCGGTCTCTTGAGGACGGCGGGGTGACTGAGCAAGTCCATGGTGAACTTGACATCGTGCGCCGTGACGGGCATTCCGTCGTGCCACCGGACGTTGGTACGAAGGTGGTAGGTCCAGGTGTTGTAGTCGGGCGAGTGCTCCCAACTCTTCGCCAACCGGCCTTGAATCGTTCCGTTCTCGTCGGGTAGCGCCATCTGGAGAAAGACGACGGATCGAGGCCAACCTCCCCAACGCTCGTCGTAAAGCGCCGTGAGAGTGGAGCGACCAGCATGTTTTTGATCGCCTTGGCTGCATTGCATGCCTGCGAACGCGACGAAACATGCGAATAACCCAGACCTCAATCGCGCCGATCCAATGCCCCGCATAAAGTTCATCGCGTTCTCCCGGTAGCGGGCACGCCATCGATGAACGAGAGTTCCGCCGAGTACCAGAGCGGGTCATCGCGATACGGGCTGCCGAGCCCGCGTACGCGGCGGTGCGCTACGGTCGTTCGCACCAGCGGATAAAGAAACGTTACCGGTAGATCCTCCTGGAAAATCGGCATCAGCTCACGGTACAGGCTGTCAACATTGGAAGGATCGAACGCAGAGGCGGCTGATTGGAGCAACCTGGCCGCCTCCGCGTTGTGATACCCGATGCGCGAATTCATTCCGAAGTACTCGCCATGTCCGCCATCGCCCCCAGCGCGGTTGTTGACGATCCAAACCGCCGCCTCAAAAGTACCGTTCGCGACACGCTCGCTCGCGACACGCGCGTCCAGCGTAGTGATTTCCATGTTCACTCCTATCGCTCTGAGTTGCGCCTGAATGAAGACGGCTGTGCGCGCAAAGCTCTGATCGGGCTGAACTATTGCCGTGAACCGGAACGCCCGCCCTTTACTGTCGCGCACACCATCGTTATCGCTGTCACGCCAGCCTGCGCTGTCGAGAAGCGCGTTTGCCCGCTGGATATCGTGCGGCGAGCCCGCGGGAAACTCGCCGCGGTAAAACTGCTCGTGTGTAAAAAGCACGTCGAACGTCGGAACCTCCTCGGGGAGGTTGAGCGTCTGGAGCAGCGCACGACGGTCGATCGCCAACGTCAGTGCACGACGCGTCGCGCGATCAGAAAAGAGAGGATTGCGATGATTCCAGATCACCGCCCGGATGTGATCCGGCTTCACTCCGGAGTACGCTCTAAAGCGCTGATCCCCGCGCAGTTTCAGCAGGTCCGATTCCTGAATCCATGGGATCGCGTCAACATTCCCGCTGAGAAGCTCGGCTATAGCCGGCTTGCCGAACTTTAGAACCAGCCGCTCTATTTTTGGTTTTCCACGCATGTAGTCCGGGTTCGCCTCGAACTCGATCATCGTCTCAGGCAGGTGGCGAACGTAGCGATACGGTCCGCTGCCGATCGGATTTGTCCAAAAATCCCATTTGTAATACGTAGCGGGATCGAGTTTCCCCAGCAGGTGCTGAGGATAGACTGCATCGTAGTACATCCAGTATTCGCTCGGCTGTTGCCGGAATGTCACGACGAAGGTGGTGTCATCGACCACGCGGACCGAATATGAATTGGGGGACTCGGCTCTAATATGAGGGTTGGCCAGCAGCTCGAGTGAGAACTTGGCGTCGTCCGCGGTTACGCGACGGCCGTCGTGCCACCGCACATCGCTGCGCAAGTGAATCGTCCAGCTTCTCCAGTCATCCGAGTGCTCCCATGACCGGGCAAGCCAGCCGTGAAGGCGCCCATCCCGGCCCCGCTCGGCCAGGGGCAAAAAAACGAGAAACTGTGAAGGGACGTGGAACGCCCAGCTTCGTTCGTCGACCGGATAAAGTACCGTGAGAGTGCCTGGGTTCTGATGCTGCCGGTCGCTGCCGGTGCATGCAAAAATGCTCAGGGTAGTGGCCAGGGTCGCGCGAAACATTCTCGCCTTAATCACGCGGGGGCGGTAGTGACAAATGCTCTCATGCCGACCAGTGGGCCACGTTCAACACCCCTCGCGCAGATGTCCTGAAGCAGGCAAGGATGACGAATCGTCACGTTCGTGACACCAATGTACGGGCGCCGGCCGGAAAGGGCACGAACTTCGGGATAGATTGCCTAGTCAGGGCCACTGCGCGGTGACTTCACCTGTCCGGCGAGGCGGGACACCGGAGCTGACATTGTCGCGCGCCGAGAAACGCCGCGCGATGGGCCTGCCTATCGTCTGCTCCTGGGGGCCACGGCGAGACAGCCGGTCATGGGTTTTTTGATGGAATACGGGTTTCGCCAACCGCCGGTGCAGTGGCACCTCGTGAGAATTGTCAGCGTCAGTTGCACGATCCTCTTCCGCATCGAAAGGCCTTTTTAAAAAAGTTGCTGCTCATGCAAAAGACGTGGATGGCCGGCCAATCCAGGCTAGCAATCGTCGATACGCAGGCGACCTTAGGAAATGAAGCTGTGCCAACATATATTCTTTTCCGATGTCCAAGGGTTTCAAGCTGGATCGATTGCTCAAAGGCTCGTACAGTCGGAGGCGGCTTCTCGCCCTTATTCCGGCCGTATGCCTCGCTCGCGTGGCGAACGCATCGCTGGTCAGACCGCTTGCGAGCGCGCCTGTCGTACATCCCACTCCCAGGGCGGGAATTACCGCTGCGCGTGTCCTGACAGCAAACCGACTCAAGAACAAGCAGGCTGCCCCCGTTTATGCGCTGGTCCGCGAAATTCCCCAGGTGGTGGACGGTATTCATTGCTACTGCGGCTGCGCGGGTCAGACAGGCTTCCACTCCCTGCTCAGCTGTTTCGAGGATGACGGCATGGCGCAGCATTGTCAGATCTGTCAAGGCGAGGCCCAGCTTGTTCACCGATTGTATTCCGACGGCTGGTCCCTGAGCGGAATCCGAACCTCCATCGACGCGTCGTTCGCTGACGCCACCTGACGCACCAATCAACGAGCGAGGCTATACCGATGTTGCGACGATCGCTTGAAATCTGCATCGCCATGTCCGCTGTTCTCGTCGGTCCTGCAGCCCAGGGGCAGATCAGGGCGAGCGAGCGGGGCGGAGTATTCCAGGTGGTCGATGGTACCGTCATTACCGTGGACTATTCGCGGCCGCAGGCGCGCCAGCGCGAGGCTCTTTTCGGCAAGGTCGTGCATGTTGACGAGATCTGGACTCCCGGCGCCAACCGCGCGACGACGCTCGAGCTTTCCCGGGATGTCATTCTTGAAGGCCAGCCGGTGCCGGCGGGGAAATACTCGCTCTGGCTGACGACGCCTCCCGGGGCGTGGGTGCTGCATCTGCACAAGACGGCGACGCTGTTTCACACGCAGCGGCCGCCGCTGCCAGAAATGGTCCTCTCGATCCCCGTCACACCCACACAGGGCGAACATGTTGAAGCGGTGACCTTCGATTTCCCCCGTGTCTCGCGGGACGGTGCGACGCTCCGCTTTCGGTGGGGCACAACGGCGTTCGGAGTCGAGATACTCGTCCCGCCCAGCCGTCCCAAGAGCCGGCTGACTGACGAGCAGGCTGCGCCCTATTTAGGGCGCTATGGATTTGTCTTCATCGGAAAAAAAGGCCCGGGTCCGGAGATGAAGATGGAGATTGTGAACGTCCAGGGGGTACTACGGGCCGTCGTGGACGGAACAAAGCCGTTCGTGATAGAGCTTCTACCCACCGAGCAACCCCACCGTTTCATGCCTGCGTTTCTCGAGGACGGGAAGATCTTCGACGTTGAGGAAACGCCGGTGATTTTCGAAATGGACGGCGCTCATGCCACCGGATTCTACTCCCCTGGAGTCTCCGGCCAGCCCTGGATGCGGGCAACGCGTAAGAAATAACTGAACATGCGAAAGCGGAGACTGCGGAATCTGACCGGGGGACTTCAGTCTCACTCGAAGCAACTGCTTCCGCACCACCCGTATTGCACCGGCTTTCCGCATTACATGCGAGGCCCGAAGGCCGGTCCGTGATCGTATGTTGATCCGCCGAGAAGCAAACCGAGCTCGCTGCCGGTGAAGTTGATCGTAAAAATGTCGGGATCGTCGGCGCTGACCCTGAAGCCGAAAAAGGCAACCTTCGATCCGTCCGGTGACCACGCCGGTGCCCAATCACCGCCATCGTCATGTGTCAGCCGAACCAGGTTCGAGCCGTCGGCGTTGATTACGCAAATCTCGGTCGTGACGCCGGTGCCCTGGTGCCGCGGAACCATGCGCACGAACGCGATCCGGCTACCATCGGGCGACCAGCGCGGATCGGAATCCATACGCGCGCCTGCGTAGAGGACTGCCGGGCTTGAACCATCCGCGTTCATCGTCCAGATGTCGCCCCCGTCGCCGGTAACCCGGCGAAAAACGATCCGCGCGCCGTTGGGTGACCAATCTGCTTCATGGTAGCCGTCTCCTCCGTCGGTCAGCCGCACAACGTCTGAGCCATCCGCATTCATGGTATAAATCTCCTTCGTGCCACTCCGGTCGCTCCAGAACAGAATTTTGTCACCACTGGGCGACCACCGTGGCCGCACGGAAAGGCGCCCTGCGAGCACTGTCGCTTTCCCCGTGGCGAGATCGAGCACGGCGATGCCTTCAGCAGGCGTTTGATACACGACCTTCCGGCCATCCGGTGAAACGTGCGGCGCAACGCCCCCTGCTCCAAGGCTTACGAAGTTTGTTCCGTCCGCTTTCATCGCCATCAGTACGTTTCTGTTCGCCTCTGCGCGCGCGAACACGATTCTGCCGACCAGCGTAGCTGGCAGCGCCGAAGCTGGCTGGCGCTCGCCGGGCGACGGTCCTGCCGGAGAGTCCGTACTCCCGCTGCAACTGAACGCGGCGGTCGCCGCCATGATAAGGGGCAGTTTGGTAAGTGTCGTCATGAGCGTCTATTCCTCTCTCTGATTGCTGGTTGTCGGTGCCGTTCGCGGTGCTATTGCTGGGGATAAACGACGTCGCCAATGCTGACCGTCCCGATTATTTCCACTCGATTACCGTCGCCGAGGTGGCTGTCGTACCGCCACACCGCGACGTTCTTCGCGTGCACGTGGAGGGTGAAGCCGGCTTTCGTGGGCACCACAGGCTGCGCGACCGCGATCCAATCGGTGTTGTGCCAGATCCCCGCCTCACCGTCGACGTCCTGCGCGTTGAGACGCATGTGGGTTATGCGGCCATTCTTTCCTTTCTCGAGCCGGACCTGCAGCACGACATCATCCGTCAATGCGTACTCGGCGTATGTTGCGCTGCTCCACAATGGCCTCACTATGAGACAGCCGCTCTTGCCGAATACAACGGCCCATGCGTTCGGTGTAAACCCAGCGGATGGACAGGAGCTCGTAAGCGCAGGTGCATCCGCGTCCGCCAGTGCCAGGTCTCCCTGCATTACCGATGCTCCCGGTGTGGCGGGGCTTCCACCCTTTGCCTGACGAGGCGTGCCAATATCGAGCGAGGCGGGAGCAAGCGGATCGTGGCAGCCTGGGATGGACAGCCCGAAGAGAACAGCCGAAACAATCGTGGCTATGGATCGGCTGCGGTGGTAGTGTTTCATGGTGCCTCCGGGCGAATATGGGTCGGGTCATTCCGATCCCATCGAGAGACGAATCTGGTGGGATCCAATTATCTGCTTCTTATTTCGCAGTTAAGCCGGGCTCGCACCGGCAAACCGTTTCGAATCTCACATGATTGATTTGCGCGTTCTGGGCACTCTCGACCTCCGCGACAGCGCGAATGGCCGATCGATCCTGGCCATCCTGGCGCAGCCCAAGAGGATGGCACTGCTCATGTACCTGGCTCTGGCAACGCCGCGCGGGCCACATCGCCGCGAGACCCTCTTGCTCCTCTTCTGGCCCGATTCGACTGAGGACCGTGCCCGCAACTCGCTCAATCAGGCCGTTTTCAACCTTCGCCGCGTGGTTGGCGATAGTGCCATCGTCGGCACCGGGGAGGACCTCCGGCTCTCGGATGAAGTCGTACGATGCGATGCCGTGGAATTTGAACAGGCTCTGGCGGCGAACGATCCAGAGGGTGCGCTGCAGCGTTATGGCGGCGATCTCGTGCCCGGCTTTAACGTCGACGACTGCATCGAGTTCGAGCGCTGGCTCGATGACAAGCGACAGCAGTTGCGGGCGAAAGCCGTAGCCGCGGCCATCGCGCTCGCAACGAAAGAAGAGCGAAGCGAAAACGATGTCGCAGCGGTGGAGTTGCTGCGGCGCGCCGCCAGCTGGGCGCCGTATGACGAGCCCGCCGTTACACGTCTCGTAAGGCTTCTCGCCCGTTTGGGGGACCGGCCTGGCGCGCTTCGGGAGTACCAACGTTTTCGGAATTTACTGGAGGCGGATCTCGGGATCAGGCCGTCTGCGGAGCTTGACGCGATTGTCGCGGAGATCCGGCGTGGAGAGGTCGTCGCTGCGAACCCGGTTGCGGCAGGCGCGTCCGCCCCACCGGACAGCCCGTCCCCTCAGAACGGCACCGGCTCCCGTATGCCGGTGCCGGGGAGATCTGGTACGGGGTTGTGGCGGGTGGCAGCCGCGCTATTGGTGGCGATCGGGGCAGGGGCAGTCGTGCTGGCACGCGAGTCCGGAAAACCGCGCGCGACCGCCGCCACCTCCCTCGACACGCGGCGCGTGCTGGTCGCGGCGTTCGAGAATCGCACCGGCGATCACGCCCTGGATCCCCTGGGCTACATGGCGGCTGACTGGATCACGCAGGGACTGGCGCGCACTGGGCTCGCCCGCGTGGCTCCGTTTTCGACCATCGTACAGGAGACGCCGCACCTCATAGCCGAGGGCTCCGCACCCGAGGTTGCGATCCTGACAGCGAACCGTCAGTTGGCGCGCCGCATCGGGGCGGGAACCCTGATAACCGGTGCGTTTTATCGGGGTGGCGATTCGCTGGTGTTTCAGGCGCAGGTCGTTGACGTCGCCACCGGCGAACTCCTGCGCGCCATCGAAGATATCAGGGGCTCGGCCCTGCGACCGTCGGTGGCGGCGGAACAGCTCCAGAGGCGGAGCCTGGGAGCGCTGGCAACCTTGTTCGACAAGCGCCTGGCTTCGTGGCCCGATCCGGCTGGCCAGCCTTCGAGTCTCGAAGCATACCATCTCTTTTCAGAAGCGATGCGGTTGTTCCTCAGCGCCAACCGGGACTTCGGTACACCGGAGGGCCAGCGTCTCAACAGGCAGGCTGCTGCCGGCTTCCTGGCGGCCGCCCGCACTGACTCGGCTTTCACCCTGCCACTGTTGTGGGCGGCGTACGCTCATATAAACGCCAGTGACTTTGATGCGGCTGCTTCGCTCATCCGCTCTCTCGAGCGTCGGCCGCTCTCCGGATGGAACCGCGCTGTGCTCAACCACCAGTCGACTTTGCTCTCGGGCGACGGTGAAGCACAGTACCGGGCAGCACGCGAATTAGCCGAGCTATCTCCCGATTCCGAGTGGCTGTTCAAGCTGGGTGTGGCCGCATTCGAGAGCAATCGCCCGCAGGTTGCGCTCGATGTTTTTATGCGCATGGACCCCGATCGAGGCTGGATCAGGCACTGGCCTTCCTACTGGCGACTTCGGTCTGAGGTACGGCATATCGTGGGGGACTATAGCGCCGGCCTGGACGACGCGCGCCGGGGTCGCACCTCGAACCCCGGAGACACATGGCTCCAGAATCTGGAGCTTTGGGCGCTGGCAGCGCTTGGCAGAGACAACGAGATTCTTGCCTTGCTTGCGCCGCGGCTGGCTGAAGGCGAC
>JAYUWU010000163.1:0-9527 GCA_043753365.1 Gemmatimonadaceae bacterium
GACGATCGAGCTGATCACGCCGATCGCGATGGACGAGGGTCTTCGCTTCGCGATTCGCGAGGGTGGCCGCACCGTTGGCGCCGGCGTTGTGACAAAAATCCTGAAGTAAGAGGACACGGAGCGCCTTCGGCGGAAATGCTGAGGGCGCAGACAGGGACACAGAGGCACAGATTCCCAGAAACGGCACCCCTTTCGGGCGCCGTTTCTGTTTCTTACGTGGCATTTTCCCAATGCCAAAGAGCGAATCGCAGATAGCTATTGCTACCAGCTAGCGACGAACTCCTGGCCCGGCTCCCCGGTCGAAATAGACGGAAATTGAGCACGAATACTGCCTTCAATTCCAGGCATGCATGCACTCATGGTCCGCGTCAGAGGTGAAAGCTTCGGCATTCCAACCTCTGAGGTAATCGAGGTAATTCGCGCAGTTGCCGTTAGCCCCCTGCCAGGGGCTCCAACTGTCATTTCCGGCGTCATCAACGTCCGCGGGGAACTCGTCGTCGTAATCGACCCCGCCGTGCGATTCGGGCACCAGGAGACATCGGTCACCCCCGACGACAACTTCGTACTTGTAAAGGCCGGGGAGCGGACGCTTGCAATACGTGTCGAAGCTGCCGACGACCTCACGAAGATCGACGAGGATTCTCTCACCGCTGCCAAAGCGGCCTCGCCTGTTCTTGAAAAGCTGCACGGCATCGCAGCAATGCCGGATGGGCCGCTGGTGATTTACGATGTTGCCGCTTTCCTGACGCAGGCTGAGGAGGAGGCTACGGAGGAAGCGTTGACCGCCGCCGCCGCCGGCGGCAAATGACAGTCTCGGACCCGCCGGAATCGAAAGAGCGAGCGTGGTCACGCTCCGAGTTCATGCGCGTTGCCAACATCGTGCACGAAGTCGCCGGAATATCATTCCCGCCAACTCGCCGCGCGTCAGCGGAAGCTGGAATGCAGCGCGTGATGAAGAAGCTCGGCATCACCGAGCCTGTCGGCCTCGAATTAGGGGTGTCGCGCGGGGGGGCCGTGATGGAAGCGCTGCTCGACGACCTCACGATCGGCGAATCGTATTTTTTCCGTGAGCCAGCTCAATTCCGTTTCATAGCCGACGAGCTCCTGCCGCAATGGTCGGCGGAGTGGCCGCTCAATCGTGAAATCAAGATCTGGAGCGCGGGGTGCGCAGCCGGACAGGAGCCGTATTCGGCCGCGATTCTGCTGCGCGAGAACAAGTGGGCGCGGGGCGCCCGCATACTCGGCACCGATATTTCTGAAGGACGCCTGAAAGACGCGCGCGCCGGCGAGTACTCTAAGTGGTCGCTTCGCACGTTGCAACCTGAAACGATTTCGCGGTGGTTCACGCAGAAAGGTCCGCGGTATGAGGTGGCGCCTGAACTAAAGAAGAATGTCGAGTTCGGCGTGCTCAACCTGCTCGATCCAGAGTCGAAGCTTGAAGTGGTCGAGCAGGATGTCATCTTCTGCCGAAACGTCCTCATCTACTTCGAGCTCGCAGCGATCGCGTTCATCGCTGAGAGACTTCTCGATTCCCTCGCACCCGGCGGATGGCTGTTTCTCGGTGCATCAGATCCGCACCTCGCCGAGATCGTCGCATGTGAAGTCGTCCTGCTTCCAGGAGCGACCGGTTATCGAAAGAGCGCGCGATCGGAGACGACTTTCGCGTTGCGAAACGCGCCGCTGACCTTGCTGATCCCCGAGGAGCGGGAGCCTGTGTCCGTAGCAGTCAGCGAGCCGACGATGGCGTCGCGACCGGTGCAATCGACCGCGTCACCTCCCAGTAGTTCGTCGAGCGCCAGTGAGACGGTAAAAGCCGATGCGGCAAGCACTGTCGCGCTCGTTCGTTCTCTGGCCAACGAAGGGAGGCTGGACGAGGCAGGGGAGGCGTGCGCTGCTGCACTGGAAGCGCACCCAGACCAGCCAGAGCTCCATCTTGTGGACGCGATACTCAGCGGTGAGGCCGGACGGTGGGAGAATTCCGAACGTTCCGCACGTCGCGCAATCTATCTCGACCGCACGCTCATTCTCGCGCACATTGCGCTTGGGGATGCGCTCGCACGCCGGGGCAATACTCAAGGCGCGCGCATCAGCTTCGCGAACGCAAGCGCACTCCTCGACCAGACTCATGTCGATGCGGAGATCCCGGGATCAACAGAGATGTCTGCAGCGAGGCTTCTCGACCTCGTACGCGCGCACCTTTCGGTACTCGATACGCCGTCGGCAATGACTTCATCCGCCGGAGCGACGCGATAATGGCACGCTCGAATGCAGACATACTCGAGGCCCGCGCGAAAAAACTCGCAGCGGCTCGGCCACCGCAGTCTCTTGTCGACGAAAATGACCAGGTCAATCGCTATCTCATTGTGATGTGCGGTGCCGAAAGATTTGCCATCGCACTCAGCTCGATCGCGGAACTGTTCAAGGCTGGGGGAGTGACGCCGCTCCCGAAGGCCGGGCTCCCGTTATGGGGTCTCACGTCATGGCGCGGGGGAATTCTTCCCGTCGTCGTGTTCGGGAAGTGTCGCCCGGCGCAGAATACGGGTGTGATGGTAGTGCTCGCTGTGGGACAGCGAACAGTTGCCGGTCTATGGGCAGATGATGTGGAGGGTGAGGCAGCAATTCACCCTGACGAAATCCACGCGCTGGAAGGGTCTCAGGATGGGCGCGGATCGAGGCCAGCCGCTGTCACGACAGATGCAAGAATCATCTTCGATGTTGTTGCGCTTACGCAATCGCTCGATGAACGAGGCCACGGGGACGACCGCCGGGCGGTCGACAATTCTACAAGGGACGAGAAATGAGTGACCAGGCAATGGGTTGGACAGTAGGGCGCAGGGTAACCTACGGTTTCGCGATCAGTGTGGTACTGCTGATAATCGTCGGCGCCATCGGCGGATGGTCGCTTACCCGCACGGTCAATTCGTACGAAGAGGCGCTGACAAGCCGGCGTTCGATCCTAGTGCCGGTGCACCGCGCGGAAACAGAGGTTCGTGGCGCCGACGTCTCACTGCTCAGGCAGATAATTACCGGCGACGCGCGTTCCGGTGCCAGCGCGGACTCTGCGATTGCGGTCGCCAGAACGCTCATCACGGGGGCGCATGCGGCCGACCTCGGCGATGGTACGGAGGGCGAGCGGCGAGCTGAATGGGGGCTGGTATTGACATCGATCGAGGAATGGGCCCGCGCGGTTTCCGACGCCAAAACCGCGCGTGAGCGCGGAGATCAGACGCTTGCGCTATCGATCCGCGACTCGCGGGTCGAGCCGATCAGGGCGCGTCTCGCCGAAGCGATGACTGCTCTTGGAGTATCGGTTGCGAAGGCCGCTGACGACAAGGCGGCGGAAAGTAGTGATGACGCACGCGCCGCACGCACAGTACTCATCATCGGAGTAATACTTGCCTTGATCATAGCGATCCTGTCAGCGTTCATCATCAGCAGGTCGATCAATCGTCCGCTGCAGGAGAGTGCGAACGTCATCGCTGCGACTGCGGCGCAGATACTCGCGGCTACCACCGAACAGGCCGCTGGCATCAACGAGTCGATGGCCGCAGTCACGGAAACGGTTGCGACTGTGGATCAGGTTGCGCAGACGGCGGCTCAGGCGGCTGAGAGAGCAAAGGGTTTGGCGGTGGCAGCACAACGCTCTGCCGACACTGGCTTGGCTGGACGTGTTGCAGTGCAACGGTCGATCACGGCGATGCGGGCTGTCGAGTCCGAGGTCGATGGCATTGCCAAGGGAATCGTCACGCTTGCCGAACAAGCATCGGCGATTGGTGAGATCACTTCTGCCGTGAGCGATATTGCGGAGCAGACTCGCCTGCTTGCCCTCAACGCCGCAGTGGAAGCGGCGCGTGCTGGAGAAAATGGCCGCGGCTTTGCAGTCGTCGCTGCTGAAATCAAGGCACTTGCCGGGCAAGCCAAGGATTCGACGACTCAGGTCGCAAGAATTCTCAGTGAGATTCAACGGGCTACCAGCGCGGCAGTGATGGCAACTGAGCAGGGTACGAAGCAGACTGCCGCTGCCTCACATCAGGCTGTCGAAGCCGGAGAGATAATTGCGCAGCTCGCAGACGTTGCCGCGGAGGCATCGCAGACCGCAGCACAGATTGCTGCCTCGGCGGGCCAGCAAGCGCTTGGAATGGAACAGATCAGGCAGGCCATCGGGAACATACATGACGCCACCCAGCAGCACCTCACTGCCACCCGGCAATCGGAAACCGCGGCAGAAAATCTGTCATCTCTGGGTTCAAGGCTGATTCATCTCGTGGGCAACGGTTGAATGAGGTAAGCCCGATGATCGTTGAGAGGACCAGGCCTTGACGGGAGGCGGAACGCGCGAGCCGCTTGCTGCTCGACTTACAGCCGCTTTTATCGATGAGATCGGCGAGAATCATCGCGTTCTCGTTGAGGACGCCCTCGCACTCGAGCGCGAGCCGGCCAATGCGGACCGTCAGCGATCCGTGTTGCGCATCATGCACACCCTGAAGGGCGCAGCGCGCGCAGCGTCAGTGCCATCCGTTGAGGCGCTTTGCCATGCGATGGAGAGCGAGCTGGCGCAGGCGCGTGCGACAAACGGTGCTCTGACTCCGGCGCAGATATCACTGCTTCTCGCGAGCGCGGATGCGCTTGCCGATGCGGCTGAGCAGTTGCGCTCCGGGAAGTCGGCATCCGAAGGGTCAGTTGCTGCGCTGCTTCACCGCATGACCGGCTCTCGCCGGATGCCGACCGCGACAGCACCACTACCTGAAAGGAAATCCCATGCGCCGCTTGTCGCGCACACCCAGCGATTCACGCCGGTGGTTCCGGAGCTTCGGGAAGTGGCCGTCGTACCTGATGATGTTACGCCGGACGATACGGCTGATACCGAGAAAGCATCGCAGACTGCACGGCGCACGGATTTCGTGCGAATCGGCGCTGACCAGCTCGAGGCCCTGTCATCCGCTGCCGGTGAGTTGCTCGGCCTGGCCGCACGGATGGAAGGATATCCTGCAGTGATCGCAGACAGCAGGGCGACGATCGCGACCTCGGCCGCGGGACTTGCGATGGTGACGCGGCGCCTCGACGCAGACGTGAACACGCTTCGTACACTCTCGTCGCGACTGGTTCGATCTGTCCGCGAGCTGCGACAGAGCCCGTTCAGTGTCGCGGTGGAAATGCTTCCTCGCACTGTTCGCGATCTCACGGTGACGCTCGGCAAAACGGCACGACTGGTTGTCGAAGGCCAGGATGTCGAAGCGGAGCGTGCAGTGCTCGAGATGATTCGAGACCCGCTTCTTCATCTTGCCCGAAATGCTGTGGATCACGGACTTGAGTCACCTGGGGAGCGCGCGGCGACGGGGAAGGATCCCGAAGGCACAGTCCGCGTGGCCGCGTCGGTACGTGGCGATCGGCTTCAGGTTACGGTTAGCGACGATGGTCGGGGAGTCGACGTCATGGCGATACGTCGCAAGCTTGCCGCGAAGGGGAGAGAAGTTCCGGAAAGTGATCATGACGTCGCGTTGTCGATGTTCGAGGAAGGTCTGTCGACGCGGGATGACGTCAATGCGATCTCCGGTCGCGGCATGGGTTTGGAGATTGTGCGCGACTCAGTCGAGAAAGCGGGAGGAACGGTTGATGTAGCATGGCAAACAGGAAAGGGAACTACGATAACAATCGAAGTTCCTGTGAGCATTGCCATTACGCGCGCGTTGATCGTCGATGTCGGAGGTTTTCGCGCGGCGATTCCAAGCGCCTTCGTCGATCGTGTCGAGCGCGTCTCACCGGATCGTGTTAGAACGGTGACAGGGAAATCCGTCCTCGAGGGAGAGGGTCGCCCGGTGCGCCTGGTGTCACTCGCCGATCGACTCGGGGAGCCGTTCCAGCCAGATGCGCCAGAGGTCTCGAGTCTGGTGGTGATCTGGTTGTCCGCGCTCTCCCGGCGCCTCGTTGTCGTCGTGCGGGACGTGATCGACGAGCGTGAGCTTGTGCTTCGCCCCGTGCCTTTCGGAGGAGGGGGAACGCTTGTGTCTGCTGCGGCGCTTCTTCCCGAGGGAGATGTAGCAATAGTACTCGACGTTCCAGCTCTCGTCGGCCAGAGAACGGCTGCGGGGACTGGGGTTGAGTTCAAGCGCGCCGCGCAAACCCGCGCGCATCGGATTCTGGTCGTCGATGATTCCATCACGACGCGATCACTCGAGGCGAGCGTGCTCGGCGCTGCCGGTTACGATGTAGCGACCGCAGTAGACGGTATGGAAGGATGGCGCGTTGTTCAAAGCGGCGAATTTGACCTCGTCGTAAGCGACGTGCAGATGCCACGAATGGACGGTCTCGAGTTGTGCAGGAAAATCCGTGCATCGCAGAAGCTGAAGACATTGCCGTTCATTCTTGTGACCTCACTCGATCAACCAGCTGAGAAGATGCAGGGGATGGAAGCCGGTGCCGATTCCTACATTACGAAATCAAGTTTCGATCAGGACACGCTCCTTGGCACGATTCGCCAGCTGATCGGCGCAACCCGGAAGGCTTCCGCATGATACGCGTGCTCGTCGCCGAGGATTCCCCGACTGCGCGCGCACTTCTCGTGGAGATGCTCGAGGCCGATCCCGGGATTGAGGTGGTAGCCCAGGCAACGACGGGAGCTGAAGCGGTCGAGATGGCAGCGCGGTTGTCGCCGGACCTGATCACTATGGATGTGCAGATGCCCGTACTTGACGGGCTTCAGGCGACCGAGCGAATCATGCGCAGCTCGCCCTGTCCAATCATCATCGTGACGTCGCAGGCGCGGGAGTCTGATGTCAGACTCTCGCTCGATGCAACGCGCGCGGGCGCGATGCTGGTGTTGCCGAAACCGGAAGGCCCGGGGTCCAGTCACTTTGCATCGGACCAGCGACAGCTGGTCTCGATGGTGAAAGCGCTTGCGGGCGTAAAGGTAGTCCGCCGATGGCGTGGGGTAGAGCAATACGCAGCCGGTCAAGGAGTCACTTCGTCCAGGCAGGCTGAGTTGCGGACTGCCAGACGCCCCCAACGGGCGACACGCGCACGGATTGTTGCCATCGCGGCATCAACTGGCGGACCAGCCGCGCTTCGGGATCTGCTTGCTGTTCTTCCGAGCGATTTTCCCGCGCCGATACTGATCGTGCAGCACATATCAAAGGGGTTCGTGGACGGCCTGGTGAAGTGGATCGCTGCTGATTCGCGACTCAACGTGAAAGTTGCTGCTGACGGCGAAACGGCGCTCGCGGGGTACGCTTACATCGCGCCGGATGGATATCATCTCGAAGTGCAGCGCGGGCATGGTGGCCAGTTCCGCATTTCGCTTGCGCTGACTCCTCCTGTCGGTGCGTTTCGGCCTTCCGCCACACGATTGTTCGCGTCCGTCGCGACCGCTGCGGGGAGGAGTGCCCTCGCGGTGATTCTCACCGGAATGGGTGATGACGGTGTTGCCGGCCTGCGGGAAGTTCACAGGGAGAAAGGCATCATCATCGCGCAGGACGAAGCTTCATCAGTGATATACGGAATGCCGAGGGAAGCGGTTCGTGCGGGAGTCGTGAATGAAGTGGTGTCGCTCCTGAATCTCCCGGCGAGGCTGGCGGAGCTGACATGACGGTCCCGCGGAAACCTATACTCGTCGTCGAGGACAGCTCGACACAGGCAGTCGCTCTGGAGACGCTACTCGAGAACGCAGGCTACCAGGTGACGGTTGCAAACTCGGGAGAGGCTGCGATCGACAGTGTCCGTGCCAATCACGTTGCGCTGGTGCTTACGGACATAGTCATGCCGGGCATTGACGGATACGAGTTGTGCAGGCGCATCAAAAGCGAGTGGGCGGATATACCTGTGATCCTGCTCACGAGCCTCACTGATCCACTCGCAATCGTGCGCGGGCTCGAGTGCGGCGCCGACCACTATGCGACGAAGCCTTACGATCCGGAACAACTCCTCGCCCGGGTCCAGACCGTTCTCGGTCGCGTCGATGACGTCGCGATACATTCGAGCTCGGTGAAGGTCGAGCTGAATGGCACGCCGTTCACGATCTCCGCTACGAAGGAGCAGATTCTGGAGCTTCTCGTCTCCAGCTACGGCGATCTCGTCCGCACGAGCGATGTCGTGCGTGCCGCGGAGCAGCGCGCGCGATTTCTTGCCGATGCGGGAGTGCTGCTGTCGACATCCCTCGACCCGCGCGAGATACTTGGAAGTCTTGCCCGGCTGTGCGTTCCGTACATGGCTGACTTGTGCATCGTCGATCTCATCGATGAGAACGGGAATGTTTCCCGGCTTGCGGCAGCGTCGACCGATCCGCGTCTTGGTCCGGATGCACCGAGAATGCTCGAGAGCAAGCCCTCGCAGAATCGCGAGCATCCCTATTGGAGCGCGATTGCATCCGGGCAGACTTACGCGCTTACTGACGCCGCCACGGGTCTCGTTGAGTTTGCGGACACATCGTCGGGAGAGCCTGTCGTGATGGCACCTCCGACGTGTGCAGTCGTTGCACCGTTGCTGACGCGCGAGCGTTCATTGGGTGCTCTGACATTCATAAGCTTCGACGGAAGGCTGGAGTACCACAGCGAAGACCTCGCGCTTGCTTCGGATGTCGCACGTCGCGCTGCGCTGGCGTTGGAGAACGCGCATCTATATCAGCAGGCGCAACGCGCAACCCAGGCACGCGATGACGTTCTAGCGCTAGTCTCGCACGACCTGCGAAGTCCGCTTGGAACCGTGCACATGAGTGCTTCGTTTCTTCTCGAGATGCTTGAAACGCCCGACTCGACGCCTCCGTACGAGGCTCAACTGAAAACGATCATCAGGTCCGTGACTCGTGCGGACCGCCTCATTGGAGACCTGCTCGATGTAAGCCGAATCGAGTCAGGCACTCTCGAGGTCCAGCACGGTCCGCTCGACGCCGGCTCGCTGATGTCGGAAACCCTCGAGGAAAACCGACCGATTGCGCAGGAAAAGGGAGTGGAGCTCGCGGGAGAGTGGGCGGGGCAAATGGTAATGATCGCAGGCGATCGGGACCGGTTGTCGCAGCTTTTCTCGAATCTCATTGGGAATGCCATCAAATTCACCCCGGGAGGCGGCCGGATAACCGTAGCCGGCACTCCCGGTGAGGGGATGGTCACATTTTCCGTCAGCGACACAGGGCCGGGGATAGCGGCCGAGCATCTGCCCAATCTGTTCGATCGTTTCTGGCAGGCGAACAAGGCGACGAGATCGGGCGCAGGGCTGGGGTTGTCGATCGCGAAGGGCATTGCTGAGGCGCACGGAGGATACCTCAAGGCTGAGAGTGTACCGGGGGCAGGAGCTACGTTTTCGTTCGGAATTCCAGTGTGGAAGTAGTGACTTTGTGGCATTGCGTACTTCGTACTAAAGTCCGTACTGCGGACCAACTGCGTACTGCGCACCAACTGCGCACGCCCGGAAGCTCATTTTCCGACGAGCGGCTCCCTCCTCAAGCTGGTTCGCAGTACGGAGTTAGTTCGCAGTACGGAGTTAGTTCGCAGTACGGAGTGCACAAGTCACCCCAGCCGCTGCATTACGCTCTCGAGAAG
>JAYUWU010000164.1:0-27846 GCA_043753365.1 Gemmatimonadaceae bacterium
TGCAACTGACGTCTGGGGTCTCAAAGCAGAACGGAGTCCCGAGTCGCCAGTTGGACAGGGTCCAGTCGCCAGTAGGGCCGGAAATTGGACATGACAAACAATCCAGGCCTGTCTTCTGAGGACGCTCATCGTCTCGTCTGGGGACTGGCCACTTTGCAACTGACGTCTGGGGTCTCAAAGCAGAACGGAGTCCCGAGTCGCCAGTTGTACAGGGTCCAGTCGCCAGTAGGACCGGAAATTGGACATGACAAACAATCCAGGCCTGTCTTCTGAGGACGCTCATCGTCTCGTCTGGGGACTGGCCACTGCCCAACTGACGTCTGTGGTCTCAAAAACCACCATCATATTCCCTTTGGGCCGGAGAATCACTATTCATATAACTTCACTATACCTCGCTGAAACTCAGGAGAACCCATGGGCGCCACTGCTACTGATTCACCCGCTCGCACGACCTTCAAGGTCAAGGCGATGAGCCTCGAAGCATGCAGTTGCGCACACGGGTGCAATTGCCAGTTCGGCGGATTCCCGAATGAGGGTTACTGCCACTTCCTGATCGGCTACGATGTGACGGATGGAAAATTCGGCGACGTCGACTTGAAGGGCGTGAAGTTCGTAATAGCGGCCAACTACCCCAACGCGATTCACGAAGGTAACGGGCATGTGGCGCTCTTCATCGACGACAAGGCATCCCCCGAGCAGGTGAATGCCATCGCGACGATATGCACGGGCGCCATGGGAGGCATGCCATGGGAAGTTATCGCCGCAACGGTCGTCAAGCTCGAGGGGCCGATCCAGAAGCCGATCCAGATGAACCTCGGTGGAGCTGACTCCTTCTACAGTATAGATGGGGTGCTGGAATGCCGGGCGGAATCGCTGAAGAACCCGGTCACCGGCCTCGACAACGAGGTGCACATCACCTACCCGAAGGGCGGCTTCTTCTGGAACGATGGGCGCGCGGTCACCACGAAGATCATGAAGATTTCGCATGGCGACCTGAACTTCGAGTATCCCGCGAAGTTTGCGGCAGTGGCCGAGTGCAACTGGACTAACGAGGCCTGAGGTCGTACTCGAGGGAGCAGATCGTAGCGGCGGCATCGCTTACGCTGATCGTCGCCGCAGCATGGATCTACCTCTTCCGTGGCCCGATGCCCGGCTCGATGGGCGGCAGCGGAATGAACGGAATGGCCGGAATGGAGATGGCCGCTGCATCCCCAATTAGCTGGGGGCCTGAGGAGGCACTTCTCCTGTTCGCGATGTGGTCGGTAATGATGGTAGCAATGATGCTGCCATCAGCCGCCCCGGTAATTCTCCTCTTTTCGCGCATCGGCGCGACGCGAACGGCGAGTGGCAGGCGGAGCACTCCGGTTTCCTTCTTTGCGTCGGGCTATCTCGCGGTCTGGCTCGCATTCAGCGCGGTGGCCGCGCTTGTCCAGTGGGCGCTGCATTCCCTTGCATTGCTGTCGCCGGAGATGCGAAGCGCGAGCCCGATCCTCAGCGGGGTAATTCTCATCGCCGCAGGATTATACCAGTGGCTGCCGGCGAAGCAGAGCTGTCTCACGCACTGTCGAAGCCCGCTCGGATTCCTGACGACATCATGGAAAGAGGGAAGGAAAGGGGCGATCGGAATGGGGATCACGCACGGCGCATTCTGCCTCGGGTGCTGCTGGATGCTGATGCTGCTCCTCTTTGTCGGCGGAGTGATGAATCTCCTCTGGGTCGCGGCAATTTCAATTGTCGTTCTTGTCGAGAAGATTGTCCCGGCAGGACCTGTTGTCGCGAGAGTGACTGGGGCGGTCCTGATCATCGCCGGCATACTGGTGGGTCTCTCTCGCGCGTCCTGACTTCGACTGGCGCCTGCTACTTGCGCGTTTTATCCGCTGGAATAATCCAGGTCGCGCTCGTCCGGCGTGAATACACGAGGCCAGTTTCGGCTGGGGATTTGGGTTACCGCGCTGAGCTAGCGGGGTGGAAGGGTATACGGCCAGCAGGCCGCAGAGAGGACTCAGCAGGTGGGCTGCGGACGCGCACGCACAGGATTTGCCATGTAGAGATACCATGGCAATCACATTCTACGGGTCAATGCGCCGCCCGACCTCAATACCCCGCTCGAGTTCAACCTCAGCGGCAGCGGTTTTAGCGGTGTTGACGCTAGCGACGGCATGCGCCGGTGCCGCAACTCAACCACCGGCCGCGCCAGCGCCCGCACCCGACGCCGCCGCGATTGCGAGAGCGACAGTTGACAGCTCCCGCTATCCGTACACCGCCGCAGATGTCCGCTTCATGTCGGCAATGATCGTGCATCATGCGCAGGCCGTGACGATGAGCGCCCTCGCCCCCACGCGAGCGGCGAGCAACTCTGTAAAAATCCTGGCAGAGCGTATCATCAGCTCGCAGCAGGATGAGATCGGTCTGGTCGAACAGTGGCTTCGCGACCGCGGCCAGCACGCGGCACATGACATGACAGCGCATGCCGGCCACGAAATGACGATGCCTGGAATGCTTACCTCGGCGCAACTCAAGCAGCTCGAGCAGGCGAGAGGCGCGGAATTCGATCGCCTCTTTCTCGCCTACATGATCCAGCACCATCACGGCTCAGCGGCCATGGTGAAGGAGCTATTGGCTACCGACGGTGCGGCACAGGACGAAACGGTATTCAGGTTCGCCACCGACGTAAACGTCGACCAGCTCACTGAGATCGCACGAATGGAGCAGATGCTCACAACACCCGGACAACGTTGATGAAACTTTCGCAAATTACAGCCCTTACCTGCATCAGCTCACTAGCCGCCTGCGCGACAGCGGGAACCGCCACGAACGGACAACGGCCGACGAACGTATCTGCATCGGCGCCAACTCCTGATCCTCGAGTCGGGCTCAAGGGCGGGCTGCACGACGCCGGCACGGCGTCGTGGAATCTCCGCCTGTTGTCGGCGACTCCGCCATCGGAAAAATTCGTCGGCTCAACCAACAGCGACCTTGCGTTCACTGGCAAGTATGCAATTCAAGGCAGCTACAACGGGTATCAGGTGTGGGATATCTCCGATCCGCGCAAGCCCGTGCTCGCGATTGCAAACTTCTGCCCGGCATCACAGAGTGACGTCTCGGTCTACAAGAACCTGCTGTTCGTGTCAGGCGAAAGTCTCAGCGGGCGTATCGACTGTGGGGGACAGGGTGTCCCAACGGCAGTCAGCACAGAACGCCTGCGCGGAATTCGCATTTTCGACATCACTGACATCCGCGCTCCACGATATCTGACGAACGTCCAGACATGTCGCGGATCGCACACGCACACGGTGCTCGCCGATCCTGACGATGCCGCCAACGTCTACATCTATATCTCGGGGTCGGCAGCGGTCCGCCCTGCGAACGAGCTTCCCGGCTGCATCTCTGCACTGCCGGAACAGGATGCCAACTCTGCGCTCTTCCGTCTCGAGGTGATAAAGGTTCCGCTCGCAAATCCGCAGCAGGCAGCTGTCGTAAGCACTCCCCGGATATTCACTGGATTGACTGCGCCAGCGCGTCACGGCGAAGCGCCGGAAGATGCCGCAGTCCAGGCGGCAGCAATCGCGAAGGCGCGTGCCGAGGGAGCGTTCATCGAAATGAGAGCGGGAAGGGAGCGCGTTGTCAGCAGCACAATTACGACTCCGCTTCTCGACAGCATTGTTGCGGCGCGCGGAGGAACCGGCGCACCGACAACGGCTGACACTGCTGCACTACGAGCGGCCTTGCCGAGGATTCTTGCCGCATCGAGACCCCCGCAACCGGGTCCGAATGCAGGACCGACGCAGTGTCACGACATCACTGTATATCCGGCGATAGGACTGGCAGGAGGTGCATGCGAGGGCTACGGGATGCTGATCGACATAAGCAACCCGACAAATCCAGTTCGCGTCGCGGCGGCGGCTGACTCGAACTTCTCGTACTGGCATTCGGCGACGTTCAACAACGATGGAACGAAGATTCTTTTTTCAGATGAATGGGGCGGAGGGTCCCAAGCCAAGTGCCGCGTCACGGACAGAAAGGAATGGGGAGCGAACGCAATCTTCACCCTTCGCGACAGGCAGATGGAGTTTCAGAGCTACTACAAGCTGCCGGCCGCGCAGACACCGCAGGAGAATTGCGTCGCACACAACGGATCTCTCATTCCGATTCCCGGCAGGGACGTGATGGTGCAGGCATGGTATCAGGGGGGCATATCAGTCTTCGACTGGACTGATGCTGCGCGCCCGGTTGAAATCGCATACTTCGACCGCGGGCCGGTTGACACTACCAGAATGGAGAGTGGCGGCTCATGGTCGGCATACTGGTACAACGGCGTCATCGTAAGCTCGGAGATCGCGCGCGGGCTCGACATCTTCGAGCTGACGCCGGGCGCTCACGTATCGCAGAATGAGCTCGACGCGGCCAGGTCGGTGCGCTTCGAGTACCTGAATACTCAGGAACAGCCGAAGCTTGTGTGGCCCGCTACTTTTTCCCTTGCACGTGCATATGTAGATCAGCTCGAGCGGTCCAAAGGACTCAGCGGCGGCAGGATTGCCGCTGTTCGCAATGCGCTTGTGCGGGCGGAAGGGTTGTCGGGGACGCAGCGCCAGGCGGCACTGTCGCAGATATCAACCGAGCTCGACGCCGAGGCTGGAGCATCGGGTGATGGAGCAAAGGTGCGAATGCTGGTCGACGCTTTAAGACGGGTTGGAGGTAATCAGGGCGTCAGGTGAACAGGCGGCTGACGTCTCCAATTGCGTGATGCGAACTCAATAGAATTCGCGGGTTAAGTGCCGCCTTGGCCTCCAACCTGAATCACGTCCCCATCCCACCTGGGCAATGTGAGGGTGAACATCGAGCCGACGCCGGGCTCGCTCTCCACCACTATGTCTCCGCCCATGGCCCGCGCTAAACCTCTGGAAATTGCCAGACCCAGACCTGCGCCCTGTCCCGGCTGGCTGAGGCTTCGGTCGATTTGCACGAAGGGCTCGAAGATCGTCTCGAGCTTGTCTGCGTCGATGCCTATTCCCTTGTCCCTGATCAGCACACGCCCGACAGTTTCGGTCTGGTCGCACGAGGCGCTGATGGCACCACCTTCGGGTGTAAATTTTGTCGCGTTGCTCAGCAGGTTGAGTATGACCTGATGCACGCGGTCCCGATCGGCTGAAACGAAGACGGGCTCCCCGCATTCCTCATATGTGTAGCTGATCCGCCGCGCGTGAATCTGCGGTAGCACCATCCCCTCACAATCTTTAAGGACAGCATCGAGGGCGACCCTGTCGACGCGGTACTCGAGACGACCAGCCTCGACCTTGGCGAAGTTGAGTACATCATTGATGAGGCCGAGGAGATGAAGCTGCGCAATGCGAATGCGCTCGAGATCTGACCGCTGCTCTTCAGTGACCGGACCGCGCAGCCCCATCGAGATCAACTCTACGTACCCGGCGATCGCGTTGAGCGGAGTCCGTAGCTCGTGGCTCATGCTTGCGAGGAACATAGATTTGGCTGCATTGGCGGCAGCGGCTTCCTCTGTTCTCAGCCGGAGCTCGTCGACTGTGGTCATCAGCTCCTGCGTCTGGGCTTCCAACTCCTCCGCGAGCACCTGAGCTTCTTCAGTCTGCTGCTCGAGCTCGGTGGCCTGTTCCTCGAGAAGTCGGTTGGCATCGAGAGCATCCCTGTACAGTCCAGCATCGTGCACGGCCAATCCCGCCCGCCGCCCGAGCTCTTCCATCAGGGGGAGGTCGTCCTCGGAAAATCTGCGGCCCGACTCGGCCTGCACGAGCGAGAGTGCGCCATATGTCCGCCCGTGCGCGCGGATTGGAACGATCACATAGGATTTCAACCCGAGCGAGCGGATGAGCTCGAGATGGTGCTCATCTTTCGCGGCACCCTGCAGGAGTTCTTCGGGAATCTCGGGAAGAAACTCGGGCTTTCCGGAACGGAGCACCTGCGGCACTCCAAACTTCGCGTCCGGGTCGCTGGGATAGCGATCCGCAATTTCCATTGCAAGGGCCAGCTTGGCAGGGTCGCCGTGCGCGACTGCCAGTCGCGACAGCTTTTCATCGTCGCCGACGATGTCTACCGCGCTCCAGTCGGCCAGATGTGGTACGGCGAGCTGGGCAAGATTCCGAAGTGTGGTCTGGTACTCGAGGCCTGACGATGCGAGCTCGGGGCCAATCTGCGCGAGGAAAGCGAGCGTATCGCTGCGCGCCTTCTCAGCGCTGATATCCCTGAGAATACCCGTGAAAAATCGGCGACCGTCTTCCTCGAATTCACCGAACGAGATCGACAGCGGCACTTCGCGCCCATCAGCGGCAAGGCCGGGGAGCTGGATGGAGGTCCAGTCGAGCTTGCGAATTCGAGTCGAGAGGTACCGCTTGAATCCCTCGTGATGTGCCGCCCTGTAGCGCTCGGGCATGATTGCCGACAGTGGTGAGCCGATGAGTTTCTCCGGATCATATCCGAGAATGCGCCGGACTGACGGGTTCGCGGTGACAACGAGGCCCTCGTCGTCCATGATCAGGACGATGTCGGGGGTGCTGTGGATCAGACTGTGGAAGCGCGCGTCATTGGAGGTCACGGGGTGGTAGAAAGTGCAAATACGCGACCATTGCGCGAAACTGCACCATCAGGCCTCAGGCGTCAGATGACAGGCGTCAAGATGTCAGGCGTCAGGTGAACTACAACGACGAACAGCATAGGATCACAGGTTTCAGGTTGCGGACGCCTCAGGCCTCAGGCCCAAGGGCAGTTCTTGGAGATCAGTCGAGGAAGTTGAGCGCGCCGAAAATCACAGCCCCTCATTCCGTTTCAACTTGGTCGGGCGACATGCGGCATGCGGGAAAAATCCCGAGGAACTGCCGATGTGCAGCTCATGCAGCGCTCACATTCCGAACCCGCTGGCAACCAAGGAGTATTCCGATGCGAACATCCTCACGCTTCGCTGTCGCAATCATTGCGAGCCTGTCGATCATGGCTTGCACGCAATCCGAATCGATCACCGAGCCCGGATTGCAGATAGCTGCGGCACGTCCCGTGTCGGGACCGGTCTACGTAGCGCAGGAGGTTGGCTTTCTTCCCGGGGACGTACGGAGTACGGCATATGGGGTGAACGATCTCGGCTACGTCGTAGGCATGAGCCTGCCACCGAATTCCGCGAATCCCTGGCATCCTCGTGCATTTCTCCGCGCCGGGAGCAACATGGTCGAGCTCAGCGCCCGGGGATTCGGGAAAGCGGTCAGCGGTGGCTCGATTGTATACGTGGCGGGTGAATCGTTTCTTGAGGAGAACATTCCGACCCGGTGGACTTATGATCCGGCAACTGGAAGCGTCACCGAAGAAATCCTCGCTACGTCCGGACGGGTGAGCGACGTCAATGATGCCGGAACGGTCATCGGAGCATCGGCGGGTCGGGTGACGCTGTGGGAAGTAGGTGGTAACACGATAAGTATCCCGCCGGTATCCGGATTTACGTCATGTAGGGGCAAGGGAATCAACAACGCTGGTCATTACACGATGTCGTGCTCCGGGAATTCGATGACCGCGTTTCTCATCGCAAATGGCAACACCATCGAGCTGATCCCTGCACCGGGTCACACCATGAGCTTCGCGGGCGCGGTGAGCGAGCGCATTGGCAATCTCGGAGGCGGGACACGTCATCGGAGGTTCGAGCGACGGGCGGGGATTTATGTGGATGCCGGATGGAACATTGGCGATAGTCTGCAATCCGGTCCTTCCCGCAAGTGGGTATACAAGCTCGTGCGGAGCATACGGAGTGAATGGCCTGGGAACAGCAGTGGGGATGAAGACAGACAATACGGACAGGCGACAAAGGCATACAGATGGGAACTGCCTTGAACCTGCGTGCCCGGGAGGCCAAGGAAACCGGCGCTCCTGCCCTGCCAGAGCGCTGACACGGAGAGCTACTATTTGTCGTTCAAGGTGAAGCTCTCAATTCACCGGCTGCTTGCATGAACCGCAGAAGATCCATTCGCTCCATGATCCGGCGAAACCGCGGATGATTTCGAACTCGCGCATACATCGGGTCGTCCAGCGGCGAAGCCGCGGTAAGCAACCCGACATCGCGCCTCGCCTCGGCACGTTCCAGCAAGTCGAGCGCGCTATCGGTAGCGCCGAGGGACAGGTGCACGATCGCGAACGCGACAGGATGCGTCGACTCCGACACGCCATTCCGACGCATTCGAGTCAGTAACGACGCGGCACCGGCACTGTCGCCAGTCATCGCATAGATGTAGGCAAGCTGCCCCTGACGAAGAGTGAGCTCCGGGTCTGCGCGTACCGCGACCTCCATCTCCTTGCGAGCGTTCGCGTAATCGCCAACTGCGAGGTACACCTGCGCCGCAACGCTGTGCAGGACTCCGAGGTTCGGGGCCAATTCGAGTCCACGCTTCGCCTCCGCGAGCGCATCGTCATAGCGTTTCGCGAGGAACAGCGAATATGTGTGTGCAGTAGCGAGAATCGGCGCCAGAGGGTCCAGCTGCTGCGCGCGACGAGTCTCTGCCACACTCGAGTCGAGGCGGCTCGTATTGTAGAGTAGCTCGCCATACCACTGATGCGCGGTGGGATAACGCGGGTCGAGCGCGATCGCCTTCTTGTACGACGCTTCCGCTGTATCCCAGTTGCGGTTGTGAACAGACGCGAGCGCGAGGCCCGTATGTGCCTCGGCGAGAGTGCTGTCTATCGCGAGGGCCTTGGCGGCGTCGGCACGCGCCTTCTGGAGCGCGTCCGCCGGCGATGCGTCGGTATACTCCGGGAGGAGCGCATACGCTATCGCTCGAGCCGCGTATGCACGGGCAAAGTTCGGGTCGGCGGCAATTGCCTGGTCGAAATACGTTATGGCACGGCGGAGATTGTCGGCACCGCGGGCATTCCAGAAGTGTCGTCCGCGCAGGTAGTGGTCGTATGCGTCAAGGTTCGCGGTGCCCGACGCAGGGCTGCCCACCGCACCGGCACTGCTGGCAAGTCTGAGCTTGAGCGCCTCAGCGATCGCTCGTGCGATGTCATCCTGTACGGCGAACACGTCGCTGACATCCCGCTCATAACTGTCCGTCCATAGCGACAGACCATCGCGCACGCTCGTGAGCTGGCCCCTCACGCGCAGCTTGCCGCCCGAACGCTGGACGGTGCCTTCAAGCACTGCCTGAACGTTCAGCGCCTTGCCGATCTCGGCCAACGTGAGATCCTTCCGCCCCTTGAATGAATGTGCGGAAGTGCGCGATGCGACCCGGAGCCCGGGGATCCGGCTCAATACTGTGGCAAGCTCGTCTGCCATTCCGTCGCTGAAGTACTCGTCTTCCTTGCTGCCACCTAGGTTCACAAGAGGAAGTATGGCGACCGATCGAACCGTATCTGACACCGCCGCCGCTGGCGGGTCACGGCTCGTGAGAAAAATCGCAACACCAGCGGCAACGATTACGAACACCCCCGCCGCAATCGCGATTCGAGCAGGCGTCAGTCTGGGGTCCGCGACGACGCGAACGCCTCCGCCAGTCGTCACATGATCGGTGGACTGGAGGCTTCGGAGCAGCTCGCCCGCATTCTGCGGCCTGTCGGCGGGTCTCTTCTCGATGCAGCCCATGACGAGTTCCGCAAGCCAGCCCGGAAGAGCGGCGCGCCGATTCGCAATCGGCTCAGGCTTCTCGACTGCGTGCGCCGCGAGGAGCGCCTGCGTGTTGCGGCCGGAGAAAGGCGGAGCGCCGGTCAGCACTTCGTACGCGACAACCCCGAACGAATAGATGTCCGATCGATGATCGATGGCAGGGTCCGCGAGAGCCTGTTCCGGCGACATGTACATCGGAGTGCCGAGGGTCATCCCGGCAGCGGTCAACGTGCCCGTACCCTCACCGATCAAAGATTCGCGAAGCGCCTTGGCGACGCCGAAGTCAGTGACCAGCGCATACTCGTCCTCCAGCATTACGTTCTCAGGCTTGATATCCCGGTGAACGATGCCGCTCTTGTGAGCGTGCGCAAGCGCGGAGGCGATGTCACGTAGCAAGCGCGTCGCGTCATCGATCGGCAGCTCCCCTTCACGGTCGAGTCGCTGCCTAAGCGTCTCGCCGGTAATGAAGGGCATAGTGAAGTACGGCTTGCCGTCGATCTCGCCCGCGGAGAGAACCGGGACGATGTGCGGGTGCTGCAGCCGCGCTGCCAGCTGGATCTCACGCCGGAACCGGTCCGCGCTGATTCCCGCTGCAACGTCGTCAGGAAGAACCTTGATGACGACCTTTCGCTCGAGCTTCTTCTCGAGAGCCACGAACACCCGGCTCATGCCCCCGCCGCCGAGCTCACGCTCGACTGCGTAACAGTCTGAAAGATGAGTGTTGAGGGTTCCTAGCAGGTCAGTCATGACATCAGTCGTCCCTCGGCCTCATGAGCCGCTGAAGACATGCCGCCGCCTCCCAGCTCGCGGTCGATCGCGTTCGCGCTTCCGAGTGCAGCCTGAAGGTGGTCGCGCAGCTGGGAATTCAGAGGTTTCAGCTCCACATGGCGGAAAGGTCAATTTGTGGACAGGCGCCGTGTGGCGCCAGCGTTGTCGCGACCGGAACGTGCGGGATGGAACCGGAAATGCAATTTGGTATGCCCTACTTACTGCACCACGAGGTAGTGCGGAATGCCTTCACCCCTACGCGATTTCTTCACAGGACGAATCGGCGGACGCCGCGCTGCGGACCTGATCTCCACGCATCGGACGTTCGCCGACGTGATTCTCCCGCTGCGCACGCGCGCGGCGCTCGATGAAGCGCTCAGTCTTGTAAAAAGCCACGAACTGATATTCAACCTGTGGGGACTGGGCGAACGCCACACCAGCGGGCTTGGCCTCGCCTTCAATTTCGCAGGCCCCCCAGGAACCGGAAAGACGATCTGCGCCGAGGCGATCGCAACGGCACTCGGCAAGCAGCTGCTCTCGGTTCGCTACGCCGAGATGGAATCGATGTGGATCGGAGAGACTCCGAAGAACGTTGCCGCGGTTTTCCGGATAGCGACGGAGGAGGACGCAGTGCTGTTCTTCGATGAAGCCGATGCGATCGCCGCCCGGCGCTCGACAGGTACAACACAGGGACACCAGCGCGAGTCGAACACTGTAGTGAGTGTGCTCCTCAAGGAGCTCGAGATATTCAACGGAGTCGTGATCTTCGCCACGAATCTCGCGGTGAACTTCGACCCCGCGTTCGAGCGACGCATCCGGACGCACGTGGCATTCGAGATGCCTGGAGTCGAGGAACGAAAAAAGATCTGGCGGGTGCAGGTGCATCCGGAGAAGACGCCCCTCGCGGAAGACGTGAACTTTCGTCAGCTCGCCGAGCGTTACGAGGTGAGCGGTGGAGACATCAAGAATGCGGTCCTGAAGGCCGCGACGATGGCCGCGGCGGAACCCGGAGCTGACGCCTCGAAGCGGATACACCAGTTCCAGCTCGAGCGAGCGATGGACGAGGTGATAGCCGGCAAGAGTGTCATGCAGCAGTCACTGTTTGGCGACACTGAACAATCAGGTGAGGCACGCCTGGTTCAGGCAGTTGAAGCGGCAGAGCTCAGGTGGAGGAAAACCGCACAGGTCGCTGTGGTAATGGGAGGCCTGGGGATTGGACTGGCGATTATTGCGATGCTTGTTGCATTCCTCGCTTGAATGAAATCAGGTTTTTGGGGAGAGGAGCTCGCGCAATGGACTGTAATCCATCATCGCCTGAAACTCGATCTCGCGGTGAAGATAGGGTTCGAACGCCATGCCTTCGGAGAATGCCTGCTGTAGCAGCGACACGGCGTTTTCCTTCTCGCCTAATGCGGCAGAAATCAGCGCGCGCTGGTAGGAGTTACCTCTGTACCTGAACATCGGCGGTGCCGACTTGAGTTTCTCGAGGTAGTTGCGGGCAAGAACCGTATCGCCGGCCTGCGCTGCAATACGACCCATGTAAGACATCATCCCCACGTCACCTTCGACGGGATAGTTAAACCTCGCCCCAACTTTCTCCAGCTCCCGGCGCGATTCCTCCCATCTGCCGGCATGGAACAACGCACTCATGATATTCCACGCGCGGTCTTGCGTATACTCGGCATCAGGGCGGCTCTCGTACCAGGTAATCGCCCTGCTCGCCAGCTGATCCGATGCTTCCCGGAATCCGTGCGCCCTGTATTCGAGAGCAGCAAACATCATCAGCGCCGCAGGTGTGTCTTCACCTTTCGAGGGTCGCCGCATGCGCTCGTTAATCAGAGCATTCATCTCGCTGACCTTGCCGAGCGCAGGGAGGACCTGCGCATATTCAAAATCGGTGGCGAGCCCCAGCTTAACCTGGCTTTCGACGGCCTGCAGCTCGCCGGCAAAATCTCCGATGAGGTGCAGCCCGTCGGTCTTGTCGCCCCATCCCCACCGTAGCTTGCTTTCCGGATCAGCTCGCTTCAAAGCGACGATAGCTTCGCGAGGGTGGCCAGCATAAATCGCGTGCTCGCCGAGCCTCATCAGGAACCATGGATCAGGCGCGATGTCGACGATCTGCCGGACTGATCTGTAGGCGGCATCATGCTCGAGGTTCGCACTTGCCATGCAGTGCTCGACGATCAGCCGATCGAGCGGTGTGAGCCGGTCTCGATCGCGATACATCCTCTCAAACGCCGGAACGCTGTCGCCCCTGATCACAAGCGACAGAAACGGCAGAACGAACGATGAATCAAGGGCCACTGCCTTCTCGAATTCAGAGACAGCCAGTTCAGCGTTCATCCCTGCGGTACTGCCGGACCGCGGTATGTATGCCTCGATCCCAGCGCGGTATGCGCGGTACGCTTCGTAGAGCGGAGGCGCAGTCGCCTTGCGCGCCCACGTTGCGATGAGCGGATCATTGAGCGATGCGACGCCACCGAGTATCCGCGACCTCACTTCTTCCAGCGCGACAGTTGGATTCGACGCAGCGCCAGTCACGGGATTGAGTGCGCGAACGACCTTGGAATTCCGCGCGTCGATGATCTCAGCCTGCACGCGAAGGCTGTCGCCTTCCCGATAGTACCTGCCGCGAACTATCAACCCTGCACGCGCGCCTGCTATGTCTTCGTTGGCGGCTCCGCTTGCGACGACCTCTGCAACACCTGTCTGCGAAATACCCTGCCTCACCATGTCAGACGCGAGCTTGCCTACCGGATCGAGGGAGGCGTCGCGTGTCTGGTTCTCGAAGTCGGAGACGACCACACGCCGATCGTCATATGCGGCTCCCCTGTCACGGCCGGCGAACCAGGCGACACCACCGAATGCAGCAAGACCAAGTATGAAGGCTGCCGCGACGGCGGCGCGCCGCGACGGGCGTGAGATCTTTCCGCGAGTATCGACAGCGTCGTATGGCGCCGTCGTAGTCGGTGTCGTAGCGCCTGACGTTGCGATGGCGGACAGGTGCTGCGCCAACTCATCAGCAGTCTGCCATCGGTCAGCGGGCTTCTTCTCGAGGCAACGCATGATCACGTTCGCGAGTGCAGGCGGAACTGACGCGCGCTGTTTCGTGACATGCTCCGGCGCGCGCGTCACCTGCGCGGCGAGGATCATCTGCGGCGAAGTGCCGGTGAAGGGTGGTGCACCGGTCAGCAATTCGTACCCAACGATGCCTAGGGCATATATGTCCGCGCGATGGTCGGTGTTCGGGTCAGCCGATGCCTGCTCGGGCGCCATATATGTCGGCGTCCCAAGCGCGACACCGGCTGACGTGATGTTCGAATCGCTCGTCGCCTCGCTTACCGCTTTCGCCACACCGAAGTCGGCGACAACCGCAAACTTTCCCGTGAGGAGAATGTTGTCGGGCTTGATGTCGCGATGCACTACGCCGTGTTCGTGGGCATACGCCAGAGCAAGCGCTGAATCCCGCAGTATCCACGCGACGTCGGCCACGGGGAATTCGCCGGCTCGAAGCAGTCGCGCGCGCAGCGATTCGCCTTCGATGAGCGGCATCACGTAATACAGGAGGTCGCCGCGTGAGCCCGCGCTCAGGAGTGGAACGATGTGCGGGTGCTGAAGGGAGGCGGCAAGCTGAATCTCACGCCGGAAGCGCGCGACGTTAACGGAGGCTGCGGTCTCCGGCGGGAGCACCTTGATCACGACTTTCCGCGCGAGCGAAACCTCTTCGGCAACGAAGACGCGGGACATTCCGCCGGGAAGCTCGCGCTCGAGCCGGTAGTTGTCGCCAAGCACTTCCTGGAGCTGATCGCGGAGCGGGTTGGTCACTGGCTTAAGCTATGGGCAGGGAGCCATTGGCGCGATACAGATCACGTCGCCGCGATCAGCGAAACGTGGCTATCTGATCCAGCGACTTCCTTTCGAGCCGGGGGACGCGAGCCCCTTCGGCGGGGTAGCCGGCTACGATGAGCATGACGGGTCTCTCGTTTACGGGCCTTTCCAGAACATCGCGCAGGAATCCCATTGGACTCGGTGTATGAGTGAGAGCAACGAGGCCCGCGTGATGAAGCGCCGCGAGGAGGAAGCCGCAGGCAATACCGACTGATTCGCCCACGTAATAATGAGTGCGATGGCTCCCATCCTCGTTGATCCCGTATCGCTCGGCAAATACAGCAATGAGGTACGGCGCGCGCTCCAGATATGGTTTTTCGGCATCGGTGCCGAGCGGCTTCAACGCCACGAGCCAGTCTGTCGGAGCCGTTGAGTAGAATTCGCGCTCGGCCGCTTCAGCCGCTTCGCGAATGCGCCGCTTGAGCACCGAGTCGCTCACTACGACGAAGTGCCATGGTTGCTGATGCGCGCCGCTCGGAGCGGTTCCGGCAGCGCGAATGCATTGTGCGATGACTGCAGGCGACACATCTCGATCGCTGAAGTGTCGCGTCGTTCGACGCCGGTTCAGGTCGTCGGCGAAAGCAGCCGCGCGATTTTCCATCTCCGACGGTTCGTACTCGCGATACGCGGCGAGCGGCTCGAATGCATGCTCGGTGTCGGATCTCTCTTGCCCGGAATCGCGCCCGCTCACAGGTAGCTCAGCAGCCGCGAGTTACTTCGCTCCTTGAATCTCGCATACCACCTGCATGGCAGGTAAAGCAACGCGATCACGATAAACCATGCGACGTACACGCCAAAAAGGCTCGTACCATACCACGGCGGATAGATCGACAGATCCAGACCGAGGAAGCCGGCGCTCCCGCCTTGCCAAAGCGCGAATGCGGATGCTAGAAGATGAATGACGAACAGGTGAAGCACGTAGTAGAACATTGGCACTCTGCCATACACACTTATCACGTCGACAACTCGTCCGCGGGCATTCTCGAGCGATGCCAGGAGAATCAGTGCCGGCCCAAGCGTCATCAACAGGTAGTGAAGCGAGGGCGGATACTTGTTCGTGTTAAAGAACGACGCAATCGTCATCGCTGTCGACCTCTGGATTGCCCATGGGGATGGGTCTCCATAGAGATTCAGCCCGCGAAGTATCAGGAATCCAACAATGCCCGCGATTCCGGCTTGAATCAGGAAACGCTTTCTGGCTGCGGATTCCCACCGATACAATCCGCCGAGTGCGAATCCGAGCGCCATTACTCCGCTCCATGGGATGAGCGGATAACCGACGATAACCGTGCCAGGGATCGCAAACCCCGGCGCATGCAGAACGTGCCACAACGGGGCTAGCGAGCCAAACGCGCTTGGCGGAATCCCGTCGAGCAGGTTGTGCCCGAAGATCATCAGGAGTGCTATACCAGCAATGAGGCGCTCGTCGAGAAAGATCAGCCCTGCAAGCACGATCATCGACAGGCCGAGCGCCCAGATGACGATGAGCAGGAACGGAGCGTGAAGGTGGAAATTCCACCCGACATGGATCACGGTCACCTCGAGGATCATCAGCCACAATCCGCGAGTGACGAGAAACCATGCGAGGTCTTTCTTCGATCGGCCGCGCGACAGCGAGATCGATGCTCCGACTCCGGCAAGCAGGAAGAACGTCGGCGCGCAGAAGTGGGTGATCCAGCGCGTGAAAAACAAGAAAGGCGTGGCCTGCGCGAGGTCTTCGGGCGGGAACCGGAGTTTGCTGAAGTAGTCGCGGGTATGATCGAGGGCCATCACGATCATCACCATCCCGCGAAGCAGGTCCACTGAAGCCACCCGTCGTGGCACTACTGTTTCGTTCAATGGGAAATCCTCAGATGATGTCGCGTTTCAGGCAGGGGACAATAATGCTGCGGGCGATTATTCCACGCGAGCGCGGGCGGCCAATGAAGTAACGTCGTTGCGGACTTGCCCTTGTCCTCAGTTCGCACTAAGTCGTCAATCGTCGATTGCGGTTGGTCCTGGATCCGCACTGTCCTGAATCCCTAGGCCCGGATAACCCGGCGGTGACCTTGACAGCGATACCCAGTATGTCATAGAGTCGTGCGCCTGCGAGACACCCAAACAACCAGCGCAACGGGGTCCGTATCATCGTGAGAAAGTTGCGCCTTGCAGTGTGCCTCGTGCCGCTCGCAATCACTGCAGCCTGCGACGCATCCAGTGAATCCCGGCCGGTCATCGGATATGCGCAGGTCTCCTCGATTGCAACACTCGACGAGTCACGCGAGGGGTTTTTCCGTGCGCTTGCTGACTCGGGTTTCGTCCGCGACTCGACCATCACCGTACTCGACCGCAATGCGCAGGGGGACATACCAACACTGTCCCTGATAATGAGTGACTTCCTTCAACAGGGAGCGACTCACATTGCGACGATCTCGTCAGTCGCGACTCAGGCGGCGCTGAAGGCGATAACGGACAGGCCCATCGTTTTCGGGGCTGTCGCAAATCCGTATGTCATCGGAGCGGGGACCTCTCCTTCCGAGCACAGGCCAAACGTAACCGGCGCCGAAATTCCGCTCCCTGTCGATTCCGCAGTCGTACTCGCCCACGAAGCGTTTCCCGACGTCAAGACGTGGGGGACTCTTTACGATCCCGCTGACCCGTTCGCTGAGTTCTATCTGGAGAAGGCGAAAGATGGAGCGGCGGCCGCAGGAGTACGGCTGATCACCGCGGCCTGTACGGCGCCGGGAGACATCGCGGCCGGAATCCAGGCTCTCAAGGCGCAGGGAGCAGGTGGGGTCGTCCAGATCCCGAGCATCATGATCGGAGGAGCATTTGCCGCGGTAGTGAAGTCGACTCGCCAGGCAAACATTCCGCTGGTCGCGACGACGACGAGCTTCCGCGGTGCGCCGCTTGCGCTGGGGCTGAGCTTCTACGCGAACGGGTATGACATGGGGCTGATCATGATCCGCGTGTTGCGCGGTGAAGATCCTGCCGACATTCCGTTCCACGCGTCGAAGGTGAGAACGCTCATCGTCGACCTCGATGCTGCGAGGGAGTACGGCGTAACCATTCCCGCGGAAATCATCAGCCGCGCGGATTCCGTTCTCGGTGCGCCGGACAAGACAGTGACTACGACGACGGGCACACGCGCGGTACAGCCTCAGCAGGCACCACGCCGCAACAATCCGTTCGAATTCTGGCTCGTGGCGCTCACGCAGGGACTCGCGTTCGCCGCTCTCGCATGGGGAGTTTATCTCTCGTCGCGCGTGTTGCGCTTTGCAGACATCACGCCCGACGGCAGCTTCACCCTCGGTGCAGCCGTTGCCGCATCGATGATCGTTGGTGGGACGGACCCAATTGTCGCAACGCTTGTTGCGGTATTCGCTGGCATGATTGCCGGCTATGTCACAGGTGTTCTTCACACGAGGCTCGGCGTAAAGGATCTGCTCGCCGGCATTCTCGTGATGACCGCGTTGTATTCAGTGAATCTGCACGTAATGGGAAAGTCCAACATTTCGCTGCTGGATATCGGGACGCTCGTCGAAAAAGTCCACAAGGTGATTCCCGCGTCGGCCGCATGGTCGGACGATTTCTCGCTCGGCCTGCTGTTCCTGGTCATCACGATTGTGCTGGGAACTCTGCTCGTCTGGTACCTGCGCACAGATTTCGGAATGGCTATGCGCGCCGTCGGTGACAACCCGACGATGATTACAGCTCAGGGTGTCGATCGGCGCCGCATGGTAGAACTTGGCCTCGCAATCGCGAACGGGCTTGTTGCCTTCTCCGGCGCCCTCATTGCCCAGTATCAGGGCTTCGCCGACGTCGCAATGGGAGTTGGAACGCTCGTGGCGGGTATGGCAGCGGTCATCATGGGTGAGACGCTTCTCTTCGGGCGGCGAAGTCTTGCGTTTGTAATCATCATGGTCGCGGCGGGGTCAATTCTGTTTCGGGGAATGGTCGCTCTGGCGCTGCGCATGGGCTTGAACCCAATCGACCTGAAGCTTGCCACAGCCGCATTCGTACTCATCGCACTCGCGCTGCCGCGACTGCGACAGGGCAGATTCGGCGGGAGCGCAGCGTAATGATCGAGATCGAGCGGCTCGAAAAGACCTTCACCCAGCCCGGCGGCGAACGCGTGCTCGCCCTGCGTTGTATCGATCTCGTTATCCCGACTGGTGAGTTCGTTACCGTCATCGGTACCAATGGATCAGGGAAGTCGACGCTTCTCAATGCAGTGGCGGGAAGTTTCTTCCCTGACGCAGGTGCAATCCGTATTGCAGGGATCGACGTCACGCGTCAGCCAGAGTTCAAGCGCGCTGCACTTATCGGTCGCGTGTTTCAGGATCCGTTCAAGGGAACGTGTCCGTCGATGAGTGTCGCGGAAAATTTGAGGATGGCCGAGTTGCGCGGGGAGCGCCGTGGGCTTCGGATCGGCCTTGGGCGCTCGGCTCTCGAGCGGTATCATGAACTTCTCAAGGGGCTTGGAATGCGGCTCGAGGGAAGACTTGAAGCGTCGATGGGGACGCTTTCTGGCGGGCAGCGTCAGGCAGTGACGTTGCTCATGGCGACTCTAAAGCGGCCGCAGCTGCTTCTGCTCGACGAGCATACAGCGGCGCTCGACCCGCGCGCGGCGGAGCAGGTGATTCATATCACCGACCAGATAGTTCGCGAGCACAAGCTGACAACGCTGATGGTGACGCACAGCATGGATCAAGCTCTACAGCAGGGCGACCGTACGATCATGGTGCATCGTGGTGAGCTGCTGGCGGACCTCGCTGGGAGTGAGCGTGAGGGCCTCGATGCGGGAGACCTCTTGAGGCGATTCAGCGAGTTGCGGTACACGGTTGAGTTTGCTGTTGCGCGGCCGCCGGTCAGCTGAATAACCCCATCGCAGGCGTTCACACTGGCGTGTTCTTGATTAGTTAGAGTCCACCGAGGGGGCCGCCTGCTCACTGTCGCCTGCTGGGGCTGACTGCAACCTGCTATCTGCTGGACAGCGCTATTACCGTCGCGTGTCATCATTCGACTGAACGCTTTGCAGGTAGCAGGTTGCACTTAGCACCGGCAGGCCGCAGAGAGCAGGCCGCAGGGCGCGAGCGCTTGACGCGATTACCATGACGTCATACTTTTCAGCATAAAGTACTTTACTTCACCGTGATGGCGGAGAAACGTGATGGCCCGCTGACCTATCCAACTTCATGACGCAGCTCTCCGCCGAGTTCCTCGATCTTCAGTCCGCCCTCGCTGGCGAGTACTCCCTGCAGCGTGAGCTCGGACGTGGAGGGATGGGAATTGTCTATCTCGCGCGTGACGTGCAGCTGGATCGTGACGTCGCAATCAAGGTGCTGCCATCGCAACTCGCGAGCACGGCGGCGCGCGAACAATTCGTGCGTGAGGCGCGCATGGCTGCGGGGCTCTCGCACCCGAACATCGTCCCGATTCATCGCGTTGGGGAAGCGTCAGGTTTTGTCTTCTTCGTAATGAGCTATGTCGAAGGCGAGACGCTTGGTGAGCGGCTCCGTACACGAGGTCCCCTTCCGCAAGCCGAAGCCTCGCGCGTAATGCGGGAAGTCGCATGGGCGCTGGCCTATGCGCATGGTCGCGGCATCGTTCATCGCGACGTAAAGCCAGATAACATCCTGCTAGAGGCTGGCACGGGCCGCGCACTGGTGACTGACTTCGGGATTGCCCACCACGATGCGCAACCGGACCATGCCAGCGACGCCGGAAAGATCATGGGAACGGCGCATTTCATGAGCCCCGAGCAGGCAGCAAGCCTGCCCGTCGACGCACGCAGCGACATCTATTCCCTTGGCGTCGTCGGTTATCTCGCAGTGAGCGGGCGATTGCCGTTTGAGGCGCCGAGTGTTCCTGCGTTGCTCCTGCTTCAGGCGACCCATGTGCCACCGAGCGTCATGAGCGTAGCACCGGGAATTCCACCCGCACTCGCTGCGGCCATCGACCGATGTCTCGATCGCGATCCCGCGCACCGATTCGCTGATGGAGAGGCGATGGCGGCCTCGCTCGCGCCGACGCCGGACTCCCGGCCCTCGCTCCCGTCAACTCTACGCGCGTGGCTGGCGGCGCGGAATCCACTGCTCGTTCCTTATATGGGATGGTCTGCAGGGTTCGCCGCGCTCACTGTCGGTAACATCTACGCATGGTCGACGGGAAACCCTGGCTCATCGCCGGGCGATGCCATGCTGCTCATCAGCATCACTTCGTTGCCGCTCTTTCCGATAATCGGCTTCCACCTCAACCAGGCGCGCCGGCAGTTCCGTGCCGGACACACGCTCGCCGACTTGCGATCCGCCATGGAAATCGGACGAAAGGAGCGCGCTGAAAGCGATGCACTCGCGCGTGAGGACGAGGGAGGCACGGCGCACCAGTTGCTGCGACTCGGGACGCTTGCTGCGGCCACGTGGCTTACTGTCACCGCAGGACTCGTTCTCCAGGGAACGCTTAACGAGGATCAGCTTGGAATCGGATGGATACTCATGCCCCTGCTGGCAACGATGGGGCTTGGCGCGGTGAGCAACGCACTCGATGTGCAGTTCATTCCGCCGAGAGTCCGCGACTGGTTTCAGACGGGAATTCGTGACCGGCTGTGGAACAGCAGGGCAGGGGAGTGGATCGCGCGGCGGCTTGGCGCGCCCGAGCGATCGACAGGTGGGGACGGAATCTTTCGCGCAACCGAGGCGGCGCTTGGCGTCGCAGCAGGCGAGTTGTTTGCTGCTCTGCCGGAGGCGTACCGGCATCAGCTTGCCGAGTTGCCAGCGACAGTTGCGGCGCTCGAGGCTCGAGCTGCCGAAGCGCGAGCGGAGATAGACGTTGTCGCTGCGCTGGCAGCGCTCGCACCCGATGACAGCGCCGTGCTCGAGAAACGCCGAAGCGCGACCGCTGCACAGCTGACCGCGAGCGTCGCTGCTCTCGAAAAAATCAGGCTCGACCTTTTGAGGTTGCATGCCGGAGCCGGAGATCTCGCGCCGCTAACTACGCTCATCGATGACGCGAGGCTCATTGGAGAGGACGTCAGGCGGCTGGCGGACGCACAGAGGGAAGTCGAGGTTGCAATACACAGATATTCTTGAAGACGGGGGCTTCGCCGTTATTCGGCATAACAGGTTGTCCGAATCTCCCGAAAATCCCTCCATGTCTGGTCTATCGCCCTCGCTCGCAGTACCATTGCAGAGGGCGCCCTTCCCGGCGGACATGACAACATTCGAGCAGCAGCTGAAGGATTCTCTTTCGCATGCCTACGAAATCGAGCGCGAGCTTGGTGGGGGAGGCATGAGCCGGGTGTTCGTCGCTACGGAGCGGTCGCTCGGGCGTAAGGTTGTCATCAAGGTGCTTTCCCCCGAGCTGACCGCCGAGGTCAACCGCGGCCGGTTCCGTCGCGAAATTCAGGTCGCAGCGCAGCTTCAGCATCCGCATATCGTTACGCTCCTCGCGGCCGGCGAACACGGGGATCTCGTCTACTATACGATGCCCTTCATCGTGGGCGAATCGCTCAAGTCGGCGCTCGATCAAAACGGGCCGCTCCACATCGCGGATGTCGTTCGCATTCTCTACGATGTCGTCGACGCGCTGGCCTACGCTCATGCGCAGGGAGTCATTCACCGTGACATCAAGCCGGCGAACATTCTCAGGTCTGGTTCGCATGCGCTCGTCACGGACTTCGGTGTAGCCAAAGCGCTGAACGCCGCGATGCCGTCGGCGGGGTTGACGTCGACGGGGATGGCGATCGGTACGCCGGCCTACATGGCGCCCGAACAGCTCGCAGGTGATCTCGATGCGGACCATCGCATCGACATCTACGCGGTCGGCCTTCTCGCATACGAGCTGCTTAGCGGGAAATCGCCATTTGTCGCGCATTCACCGCAGAAGATTCTGGCAGCAGTTCTGACCCAGGATCCCATCCAGTTGGTAGAGGTTCGACCTGATGTCCCCCGGCGACTGTCGGAGATGGTGATGAGTTGCCTCTCGAAAGTGCCGGGGGGGCGACCTCCGTCTGCCGAAGCAATGCTCAAAGCACTCGACCTGTTCTCGACCTCATCGGGAGAAATCCGAACTCGCGAGCATAAGGTTCCTGTGATTGGACCGACCGTCCCGGTAATCACGACTGGCCTTTCGATGGGCGGGCATGGAAGTTCTTGGAGTCAGCCGGTGGCATCTCCAGTTCAGCCGACCGCTGGGACGACAGCGGGCGTCGGATCGACTGCCGAGTCGGACAATGCGATATCCGGGCGGGCGCCGGCGTCTGGGGAGGTAACGCCTCCGGAACAGCTTTCGTACGTCAATCCGGGGCGTTCGCAATCGAGGCGGCGGCAGATGTTGATAGGTGCGTTTGCCCTGCTCATTCCGGTAGTCGCCGGGGCGGTTTTTCTCATGCAGGGTCCCAAGGGGGAATCGTTACCTGTGGCCGCACCTCCGCCGATTCCGGCGTCAATTGACGACTCAGGAAACGTGCTGGCGCTTCCGTCAGTGGCAGCACCGGAAACCACCGCGGCCGCGATGCCGCGAGTTGACTCACAGGCTATTGCCGACTCCGCCAGAAAGCGCGCCGCTCGTGCTGAGGCGGCAAAGAAAGCTGCGGCAGCCAAGGCTGATTCGCAGCAACGACAGCCACAGGAGACAAACGCCGTCCGGGCCCGCCGCGCGGCGGGAGCGATGCTCTTGAATGAGAGTGCAAGCAGGCTGTTCACTCGCGGCGCTACACGGACCGGCGGTTTTCTCGGAGCGCAGAGACGAGGTGACCTGCAGACACAGATCGACGCTCTTCAACCATACCTCACGCAGGCTGGTCTGACGTACGATCAGTTCAAGGCGGTTGTTGCGGAGTCGGGTGTTAATTTGTACGATGAGTTCGGGCGCATGGTCCCGGATGTGTTGCAGCAGTTTGCCCGCGGAGGCGGCTCCCAGACACCCAATTAAGTGCGTTCAGGAACTCTGAGTCGTCATTCCTGAAACGGCGCACGGATGTGTGGGACGATAAACTCCTGGTAAGATCGAAGTTCGGTCTTGGCTCGGGCGCACACCAACAACGCAAGCAACAAGTGATGGTCGGCCATTTCAGGTGGCGCGGCCAGAGGATAGCTATGTATTACCTGAAGTATTTGCGCCCGAACTGCGTTCGATCCGCGATGATCCCTGCAGCATTGTGCGTGATTTTGTCGGCGTGCTCAGAGCAGCAGCCGACGGGACCGGGCGAAAAGACCTTTGGCACCGATCTGCCGCGAGTCGCGCGGGAAGACAATATCCCGTTCAACAAATTCTTCATGGCATGGTCGCAGGCCCACGCCTCGGGTCCGATTGAGACGCAGATATTCGGTCTCGACGTCCGGCAGGACCGGCAATACGGCGGGTGGTGGGCAGAACAGGACGTTCTGGACTTTGCAGGGGCCAACCGCGGCCGGCTCTACATCCACGGAGATGAGCCTGACCAATGGTGTATTGCGCCATACGAGTATGCGGGAATGTACAGGAATTTCGTCACCCGCATACGTGCCGCGGATCCCACGGCGCGGTTTTCTCCTGCAGGGTTTGCGGAGCCCAATGTGAAGTGCTGCCCGCCCGACGATGAGGAGTGCAAGGCGAGGCTGCACGGGATCAACTATGCCGAGCAGTTTTACAACGCGTACGTGCAGCGGTTCGGAACGGCGCCACCGGTCGATGAATGGCGCTTCCACGATTTCGGTATCGCATTTGCCGCTGGAGATATGGATAGCTGGTGGTCGCGAGTAGACAAGGCCGCAGCGTGGTCAGTCGCTCACGGGGCGAACATGGTGCTGGGGGCTTGGGGATTTCACGGGTGGCGTGACCCCTTTCCGGTGTTTCAGGAGCACATGAAGCAGGCGATGGGCCGACTCATCAGCGACAACAGAATCAATGGTGCCGCTTACTGGAGCTACGAGCAGTGGGTCGAATCGCCTCGTCCGCTCGTGCATTCAGATGGAAGCCTCACGGAAGTCGGGAAGACCTATGTGAATCCGCTGACCGACGTTCCCGTTGCCCCGAAAATCGTCGGTTCGGCCGATGGCCTTGCGAGGCTTCGCTGGAATAACACAACTGAGGCGTGGGGTGCCGAAGTTGAGTTCTGGGCCCAGACGTCGGGAGCTGATTCGTTCACCTTTGGGAAGGCCGAGCGGGTCTCGGCACCTGGTGCTACACAGACACCTTTTGTGTCCTTCAACGTTGGCGAAAGCGTGAGGGCGCGTGTGCGCTACTACAACGTCTACGGCGTGGCCGAATGGTCACCGTTCAGTAACACCGTTTCCCTTGCTTTGGAGCAGCCGGAAGACGACCACAGAAAGAAACGTGGAAAGAGTCCGTTGTTCTGTTTCCTGAAGTTGTGTTGAGCACAGGCAAATCCCGGCAGACCGTTTGAAGAAGCGTTCAGTACGTGTAGCTCCGCTTGCAAAGGCTTTTCTTTTGCTAGCGTTGGTTGGCTGCGGCGGCGAAGGTGAGCCAACTGACCCAAATGAGCCACTCGTTGCGACGACGGTGAGCGCCAACTCGTCGACATCCATTACCGGTCTGGCGGGTACCGTTGTAACGCCTGCACCGTCGGTGATCGTGAAGGACCAGAATGGGAACCCTTTTGGCGGCGCGCCAGTGACTTTCACAGTTGCAAGCGGCGGCGGAGCGGTGACAGGAGCGACAGTGACGACCGATGCCTCGGGGATCGCGACGGTCGGCTCATGGACACTTGGCCCTGCTGCGGGGACGAACGTCCTCACAGCAACATCCGGATCGCTCACCGGCGTTTCTTTCACGGCAACATCAACTGCTGGCACGGCTGTCTCTGCCGCGAAGCATGCGGGCGACAATCAAACCGCGTCGGCGGGAACTTCGGTGCCGGTTCCGCCTTCAGTACTCGTGAAAGACGCAAATGGAAATCCAACCGGCGGCGTTTCCGTAACGTTCGCTGTCGCGTCGGGCGGTGGCTCGATCACTGGTGCGACCGCCGTGACGAATGGAACAGGAGTCGCAACAGTGGGCAGCTGGACTCTGGGCAACGCCGCTGGCGCGAACTCACTGACGGCCACTGTTGCAGGCCTTCCAGCACTCACCTTCGTGGCTACGGCAACCTTCAATGTGTGCGCTGCATCGGCGTCTCACACGTTCGGAAGCAGCACGTCCGGATCGCTTGCGACCACTGATTGCCGGCTCTCCGATGGAAGCTACGTAGACTTTTTCACGACCAGTGTTCCGCAGGCAGGCGCATACCTTTTCCGGCAAGGGGCGGGGTTCGATACATACCTGCTCCTGGCGATGGCAGACGGCACGACGATCGGCGAAAACGACGACGAGCTCGTCAGCGGGACGAACTCCGCGATCAAGGCGATCCTGCCCGCCGGAAACTATCTCCTCGGCCCTGGCTCATTCGAGCCCGGGGTGACGGGTGACTACGAGATCTCGTCGACGACGGCTTCCACAGATGTTGCGAACTGCGAGGAGGTATTCATTGTAAGGAATATTTCGACGGCGCAGAATATCGCCGCAACTGACTGCAACTTCGGCACCTCCGGCGCGCCCGTCTATTCCGACGGCTATTTCATTTTCCTCGACGCCGGAACTACTGTCACGATCAACATGACGTCGTCCACACTCAATTCCTATCTGCAACTCGTTCGTCTCGATGGCCAGATCGTCGCCGAGAACGACAATGTCAATGCGGGAACGAGTGACGCGCGGATCACGTTTACTGTGACCGAGACGAATTATTACGCGATTTTGGCGCGCGCCACTCAGGGATCGGCTGTTGGACAGTACACCCTTTCGATTCAGTAGGGTCGTGCCTTTTGCCGCGCCCCTCCATAAAATGCAAATAGCGAATAGCGAACAGCTAACGCGAGTAGCTGGAGACTCACGGCGATCAGTGCCCGCAGTTCTCGTGGTTTCCGGCGAACAGGACCGACGCTGTTAGTCGCTAGCCGCTAGCGGTAGCTATTCGCGATTCGCTCTTAGCATTTTTTCAAAAGCGAAGGACGAAGCAATAACAACGGAGCAAGGACGGTTCTAATGCGTGAAGCAGATTTACTCGAGGCATTCGAGGTCCATTCTCCAGAAACGATCAAACGTTTACTCGCCGCTGGTGCGAGTCCTGTTGCACTCATGAAGGGCAAGACGCCCGTCGCATCGCTGATCGAAGGTTACCTTCGCTCCGACCGGTTTCCAGAATGTCTTCGCGTGCTGCTCGATGCAGGAGGGACTACCGGCGATGCCGTTGTCGAAGCCGTGCTCCTCGACGACGAAAGTGCCCTGAACGCGGTGCTTGCTTCCGAGGGCAGAGACGCTGTTCACCGGCGCGTGAGCGTTGCTTGCGCGTTCACGCGGTGCGAAGGAGTAACGCCCCTTCATCTCTGTGCGGAATTCAACTCGGTTCGGTGCGCGCGTTTGCTCATAGAGGCTGGCGCTGACGTAAACGCTGCAGCGGATCTGGATCAGGATGGGTTTGGCGGTCAGACACCGATCTTCCACGCGGTTAACAGCATCCACAACTACTGTCGCCCAATTATGGAGATGCTGGTCGAAGCGGGTGCTGATCTCGGCGTGCGGGTCAACGGGTTGATATGGGGGAAGGACGCACCGTGGGAGACGCTGGTTATTGACGTCACGCCCTTGTCGTATGCGCAGTGCGGCGCGTATGCGCAGTTCCATCGTCGGGAGGAGGACGTGTTTCGCAATCTCGACTATTTGTACCAGGGCCGCTTCGGCGTGGCGCTGCCGCGTGTCAACCTACCAAACCGGTATCTGATCCGGTCATAAACTGTCCGCGCCATGTGTTGCTTTGTCCCAATGCTAACCGCGAATAGCGAATAGCTAATGCTAGTCGCTAGTCGCTAGCTGTTAGCGGTAGCTATTCGCTGTTCGCTGTTGGCATTGGGAAACAGCAAAGCCGGGAAGCGAGAGCTTCATCGCCGCGAAACGATTGTTGGTGCGAATTGGGGATGCCACGCGAGACGATACCTGCTGTCATGGTTGGCAGCATTACCCCCCTCCCCAGAATGGCTGATTTCCGTAACCTCCGCGTCTGGCAGAAAGCAAACATGCTTTCGGTCGCCACAGCGGAAAGCGTTGAGAACCTCCGAGGTGCCGCGGTCTCGATTCTCCGGAGCCAGCTTCTCCGCGCAACGTTTTCCATTCAGGCTAACATCGCCGAGGGAAGCTCAAAGAGGAGCGACCGCGAATTCGCCCGGTTACATTCGCATCGCACTCGGCAGCTCAACCGAGTCCGCCAATCACCTCATCCTGCTGCACGACCTGGGGGCTATCGATGACTCACTTTTTGCTTCGCTCAACTCGAAGCTGGACGAGGTAGGCCGCATGCTGAGCGGACTGGAAAAGCGCCTGAGTGATCAAGACAAAGAACTTCCGTAGTTACCCAATGCTAAGAGCGAACAGCGAATAGCTACCGCCAGCAGCTAGCGACCGCCAGCAGCTAGCGACCAGCAGCCACGTTTTCCCCGCCGTTGGCTTCGGAGCAAACCCATTCGGCTTCGGTCCCTAGGCAAACGCCGGTGATGCGCCCACCTTTTCTCAACTGGCGCGACTCCAGCTAATTACACCGAGATGAATCGAATGCGCACATCATTGATGTTCCTCGC